>DBQL01000216.1:1444-2823 GCA_002305235.1 Prevotella sp. UBA1395
CGCATGAAGTCGTTGGGTGTGATTCCGAGCATCGATTGCGTTTTCTTATACAGTCCGGCCCTACTGATATGGATGTCGGTCGCCAATTGGTCGACCGTGTAATTGCAGTCATCCATCTTCGCGCTGATGGCATTTATCATTTGTTTGACAAACTCTTCTTCCGCATGGTTGAGCTTGGTCTTCTCAGGTTCGATGTTGGCAGAGATCGCAAACTGGTGCCGGGCATGGTCTCGCAACTCGAAAAGGCGGTTGATTTTCTCCTCGTTTTCTCGTTCCATCTTTTCCTTACGACGCTTGAGATAAACCGTTAACACCTTGTAAACCAGTGCTGCTGACAAGATGATGTAAAGCATTTTGGCCCACCACGTGAGCCATATCGGCGGCTGAATGTCAATGTTTAGCGTGGTTGCCCGGCCCCATTCCCCGTCTCTTACCGATGTTTCCATCTCCAATCTGTATTTTCCCGGTGCCAAGGCGTTGTATCTCACCACGGCCAATCCGCGCCCATCCTTCACCTCCATCCATTTCTTTTCCAGTCCGCTCATGCGATAACGGTAGTGTGTGTGCTCCGGATCGGCATAGTTGAGCGCGGAGAATTGCAGTTCGATATAGTTTTCGTTGTGACTCAAATAGAGATGTCCGGTATCTAACGGCTGTGGTTTCCCCATCACTTTCAGGTCCACCACGACGGTTTTCATGCTACTTCTTGGTTTGTCAAAATCATGCGGCCTGATCTCCGTCAGTCCTAAGGCGCTGACAAAACATATCGTTCCTTGCGCTGTGGTGCATATCCCGCGCTCTGCCATCTCACTCTGCGGGATGCCGTCTGATGCACCGAGCGTAAGGATGTGCAACGCCTTTTCGCGCAGGGTAATGCGGTTTACGCCATGCGATGTGCCCACCCAAATACGTCCTTGAGCATCTTCGGCGATGCTCTGTATGCAGGCATTCGACAGTCCGTCGTCTGTACTCACTCGCCTGAGCACATATCCATTCTCTTCGCCCGTGTAGGAATGTTTCGGCACGAGATAGAAAAGTCCGTTCTGAGTGCCCATCCATAGTCTTCGTTCACTGTCGCGAAGCATGCAGTTATACTTGTTCGAGTATTCTCCGATAGGCTTTGCGGCATTGATGGAGCTGATGGAGTTTTGTCGGGTGTCAAGCACGAACATTCCGTTTTGTGTGGCCACCGCCACCTTCCCCTTACGGTCGAGAAGGCATGCCCCAATCATAGTGCGGTATCTGTTGAGTGCCGGCAGGAGAGGGTTCAGGCGCACAAACCGTCGCTGTTTGGGATAGAAATAGCCGAGTTCGTGCAACACATTGCATACCAAGATCCGCTCGTTGTCCAACGGAAGTGCAAACCTGATGTGGTTATG
>DBQL01000216.1:2890-3721 GCA_002305235.1 Prevotella sp. UBA1395
TACAATTGATTTCTCCCGATGCCAATGTCTTGACCACCTGTCGTTGATGGCTGTCAAAGAGATAGATGCCTTTCTGTCCGGCAAGTATCAGTCGGTGTGCGTCTGCCACACCCACGTGCCTGATTTGTTCGCCTGTCACGGGAGTGATGGTGTTGGCTTGCGTGTGTGGGGGTCGCAGATAGAGCACCCCGTTGCTTTGCAGTCCGATCCATTGTCCGCCCTGCCTGTCACGGCAGTAGGCCTGCAGCCAGTCGGCATGAAACGGCATTCCCACAGTCAGGCGGTGGTACCAAGGACGCAAAGGGTCCAGTTTTCTCACGTGTGCTTGGGTCACAGAGTCACCCTTTTCATGGATAAACCGACTGATTTCGGACTGTGTGACGCGCGCTCCATAGTCGTATCTGAAACTCATGGAGCGTGTGTCATACATATAAAGGTAGTAGAAATCCTTGAGCCAAAGTATGCTGTCGCCCTGCCACAGATAACTGTGCCCGCCAAACGAGGGCAGGTCATAGACACGTTTCATGTGGCAAGGCAGTGACACAAACTCCCTGCCGTTGAACACGCTGAACGCTCCTTCTGTGGCCACGAGAATCTGATGGTTGGGCAATTCCACGATCTGTCTCACCTGATTGTTCAGCAATCCGTTGGCTACAGTCAGGTGTTGGAAGGCCGGTTGCCCCCATGCGGATGTGGTCAAGAGCCATATCAGTGCGTACAATAATTTCTGCATGCTATCGGCAAATGTACTAATATTATCTCAATTCGGTACTATTATAGTCTATTTTTTAGTGCCATAATTGTCTAAAAATGATTTTATACAATCTTTTT
>DBQL01000216.1:3847-5984 GCA_002305235.1 Prevotella sp. UBA1395
CCAAGGTCAAAGACCTCTCGGGTTCTGCCGCCGACGCCACGTTGATGAGTGGTGCTCAGGTGGAGACGATGGGTCGTTACAGCGTGCTCAACCTTGGCATCGGTAACGGTTACCTCAGTATGCCGGCTTCCGCGGGGAAGATTTTCGCGGGCCTCCAAGACTATACCGTCTCTGTTTACTATCGTGTCTCGGCTACGGCCACACTCTCAGGCAACGGCTATTTCTTATGGACCTTTACCAATTCACCGGCTTGCGGGGCCACATCGGGAGCCTATTCGGCCTATCGTCTGAACGCGCAGCGCATGGCCTCCACCACGAAAGGGTATCAGAACGAGGTGGGTTACAGTGTGGGTACAGCCACTCCCAAGGACCGGTGGATACACGTGGCCTTCAGTCAGCAGGGCACCACGGGCAAGTTGTATATCAATGGTGTGCTCAAGTCTGCCATCGTCGGCATGCCCCTCAACACCGATATGTTCGGGTCGGTGAGCCCCAATTACTGTTGGATAGGGCGGTCGCCGTTCTCGGGCGACAACTATCTCCGCGGCACCTTGGTCACCGATTTCCGATTGTATGGCACAGCGTTGCCCGACGATACCATCCGGTCGTTGGCAGCCAAAGCGTCTGCGCTGGAGCACGATTATAAATATGGTATCCCCGGCGACTTCACTGTTTTGGGGCAAAAGCTGTCTACCTGTCGTGCGCTGCTTGCCGGTTCTCTTGCCGACTATGCGCCCAACGCCATTGCCGAACTGCGTGACAACGTGACATTGGGTGAGCAGGAGTATGCCGCCCACGCCCTTGCCCAGTCGTATATCGATGCCCGTGTCTCGGCGCTGAACGCCGCCCTCGAGCGCGTGGAGCGTTCCAAGACCTACGTGCCGCTGTCGGAGACATCATTCACGGTGGGCACACAGGGTTTCCGTCATCCCGGCGGACTGCACACTGATGCCGACTTTGCGCGCATCAAGCAGGCACTGGCCGACGGCGATGCCCGCATCACCGAGGCATGGCAGAAACTCTGCAACAATGAGTATGCGCAGTCTACCATCGCCACATGGTCTGTGGAGACCATCGTTCGTGGCGGGTCTGCGGGACAAAACTACATGAATGTGGCTCGCGGTGCGGCAATGGCCTATCAGAACGCGCTGCGTTGGAAGATCGGCGGCACGACGGCAAATGCCGACGCGGCGGTGCGCATCCTCATGGCATGGGCACGCGGAAACAAGTATGTGAGCGGCGATACCAACCTGTCGCTCGCCGCCGGCATCTACGGTTATGAGCTGGCACAGGCCGCCGAACTCATGCGCGACTATGCCGGTTGGAGTCGTGACGACTTCGCGGAGTTCAAGCGTTACATGATGCGCACGTGGTATCCGGCGGCCCTCGACTTCCTGCGTCGCCGGCATGGCACGTGGGAGAACGGGGCCTATCTTGCCAACGGGCCGCGCCCCGGACATTATTGGAGCAACTGGGGACTGTGCAATGTGCTTTGCCTGATGTCCATTGGTATCCTCTGTGACGATGTGCACATCTATAACCAAGGGGTTTCTTTCTACAAGTATGACCATGTGGGCACGTTCAAGGACCGTTCCGCGAACTCGGTGATCCTCAACGACGGACTGAACGAGTTTATCGGAAATCTCGTGCCGGTGGTCATGCCCGACAGTCGAGGGCCTCTCGGTTTTCTTGGCCAGATGCAAGAGAGCGGTCGCGATCAGGGTCATGCCCTCATGGCATTGGGCCTCGCGGTCGACATCTGTCAGGTGGGATACAATCAGGGCGACGACCTCTTCGGCTATATGGACGACCGTCTCGTCGCCGGCATCGAGCATGTGGCAGCCCTCAACTTCGGGGGAGAGGTCGGCTCGTCATTGCCTTGGATCACCTATAACTATGCCGACTGTCGCACCGCGATGGGTGCGGGCTGGGCGCAGACGGCCCCCAACGAGGGAGGCATCGGCAACCCAAGGCCCTATTGGGACCGTGTGCTGGGTTACTACGAGGGGGTGAGAGGCATCAAGATGCCCTATTCGGAGAAGGCCGCCGCGGTAATCGGCATCGACATGGGAGGCGGCAACTACGGCCAAACCTCGGGAGGATTCGACCACCTCGGCTTCTCCACGCTCACCGCCTC
>DBQL01000194.1 GCA_002305235.1 Prevotella sp. UBA1395
CGGTCAAAATATACCTCCAACGGGGGTGAGGTCGGGGTTTGTCCGGGGATGACATGAGCCTGTCTCGGGGCATGATCAGGGGCATTCGACTGTGCTGTTACCGCACAGACGTTAACCCATGCTATCACAAGCATACTGATATAATGTTTCATAAGTGCATAGATTTTATTTCATGACCACATTGGTTTGATAGATTTGTTGTCTTCGTTGAGGAAGGGCCGCGAGGGGGATGAGGCTTGACGGTGCGTCATCCACGCTCCAACCGGTTGTTTGCCATGCCCGTTTCTTCGCTTGTAAAAATATGCAAAATGGTCCATAAAGCATTTATGATTCGTCTCATTTTGTTTCATATCCATTTCATAGGCATGGTCATCGACATGAAATGCCGTTGTCTGCGGCGCATAACCTTGTGTCGATGCCCTTGCAATGCCGATGGAAACACCGTCGGAACGCTCGGAAGTCATGTTTTCCAAGCGATGCTCTCGTGTTGTTTGCATGCTGTAACAATTTTGAAGATACATCGCCGTTATATAGTCAATCGTGCCTTGAGACATGCACGTGTCACCGTTATCCCCCTTTCAGGACCGTCTCGCCGGATCTTCAGGATGATGGAATGGCAGTATCAGAAATCAGTAAAATCAAATGAACAAACAAAACATTATTTTGTCGTCGGTGGCTTTTGCCACTATCGTTGCTTTGGGAAGTTGCGGCACCCAAAAGTCTGTTTCGGTGCCATTGGCCGCCGATACCGTTTCGACCGTCACCCCGTCGACGACCGCCATTGCCGCGGTCGTGGCGAACAAAGAGTTTATCAGTATTCCCGAGGCAGTCTCCGTGTTAGACAATCCCGACGCACTCCGTACGATATGCAATAAGTATGGCTATAAGATAATCGACGGTTATAGCATCTATCGGCTCGACTCTTATCGCCAAATGCTATACCGTAACTGCACGCCGGCGAAGTCGATGGGCAAGGGAATCTATGCCGACACGCCGCAACCCACCAAGCGTGGCACGTCGAGTTATGTGGCCGTGGGGCCCGGAGTGACCATCGGCGTGTTCAATACGAAGGCTTATCAGAATCTCGTAGAGCAAGTGAGGAGCCTCGGCTACACGCTGGCCGAGCAGGGATATGAAGATCGTTATACCAACGGCACGGTGGATATCTACTGCTATGGCGCCCGCAAGACGGTGCGTATAGAGCATAGCGGCAACTAAAAGGCATCTGCCCGGACACAACAAGACATCCGGACTTGTNNACAAGTCCGGATGTCTTGTTGTGTATTGCGGAGGGCCGGCATTGCCATTGCCCTGCTCACAGCAAGCTCTCGATGAGAAACCATACCACCGGCACGAGCAGTGCAGGCAGCAAGTTGAGCGTCTTGCAGTCCTTGAGCTTGAGCAACGACAGTCCGGAGGCAGTGATCAGGAGTCCTCCGATGATGAGTAGCTCAGCCATGAGGGCATCGCTGATGGCCGAGCTCGAAAGTTGGGTAATCAGGTAAAAGAGTCCCTGCCAGCAAAACAGCACGGGCGCGGCGAGTATCATTCCAAAGCCGTAGGTGCTTGCGAATACCGTGGAGGAGACGAGATCGAGGGTCGAATTGGTAAAGAGGAAAGTATTGTCGCCCTTGAGCGCGCTGATCACAGGGCCTAACATCGACAGCGGACCTATGCAATAGAGCAGTATGGCGAGCGAAAGGCCCTCTCCGAGATTATTGGCCTGTCCCCGCTTGGAATGTCGATTCACGGCGCGATGAAACCTCCCGTCGATGTCCAACCGTGTTCCTATGATGCCGCCGAGGGCGATGGCCACGATAAACAGCACCGGATAACGACTCTGACCGAAATGGGTAATCGTGGCGTTAAGACCGATGGCGAGGCTCGCCAAGCCCAGTCCGGTGTAGAGCGTAGACTTGTATTTCTCCTTGATGCCACGGTGCAGCAGCGACCCTACGATGGTGCCGACGATGATACAAACGGTATTTGTGATGATTCCTATCATGGAGACAAAGTTACGAAATGTGGTTCACACAGGCAAGTAAACATGCCGCGGTGTTGTGACAAAGTTGTGCGGGCGGTGGTTTTGCGGTCCTCTCGCCCGCCGTCAGTTCCTTCAGGCGCGTATCATATTATCATACACGCAGTGCCCGCATGGCGTTGAGCACGGCGAGAATCATCACGCCCACGTCGCCAAAGACCGCCACAGGCATGGCCCACGAGCCCAACAGTCCGGCGGCCACCATCAGCAGGATGCCCACTTTGATGAGGATGGCAAACCATGCGTTCTGTTTGGCGATGGCGATGGTGCGTTTGGCAATGCGTATGGCCTGCACAATCTTGGATGGTTTGTCGTCCATGAGCACCACGTCGGCGGCCTCGATGGCCGCGTCGCTGCCCAGCGCACCCATCGCGATACCTACGTCGGCAAGGGCCAAAACCGGCGCGTCGTTGATGCCGTCGCCGACAAAAGCGAGACTTATTCCATCTTTTTTCTCTCGCAACAGTTGCTCCATGCGGGTCACCTTATCGGCCGGAAGCAGTTCGCAAAACACCTCATCAATTCCTAAATTTGTCGCAACAGCCTCGCCCACCGCGGCGCGGTCGCCGGTGAGCATCACCGTCTTGGTGATGCCGTTGCGGCGCAGGGCGGCGATGGCATCGTGCGAATCGTCCTTGATACGGTCAGAGATCGACACATGCCCGGCATACTCGCCATCGACAGACACATGGACGATTGTACCCGCCGTGTGCCGGCATGGCTCGCAGTCGGACACCGTGGCACCCGTCTCGGCCATCATCTTCTCATTGCCCACGCATACCACCCGGCCGTTGACCGTGGCCCTGATGCCACGCCCGGCCAGCTCCTCCACCTGCCCGATGGTACAGCTGTCGTGCTCGTCGCTGTATGCATTGCGCAGCGCAAGGGCAATGGGATGGTTGGAATGGTGCTCCACATGGGCGGCGAGGTGCAGCAGCTCGCGCTCGCCGAGCTTATCGGGATGCACCGCATCGACCGCGAAAACACCCTTGGTCAATGTTCCCGTTTTGTCGAAAACCACCGTTGCGATCTTGGCAAGCGTGTCCATATAGTTGCCGCCCTTGATGAGAATGCCCTTGGACGACGCTCCGCCGATGCCCGCGAAGAACGTGAGCGGCACCGAGATGACCAGCGCGCACGGACAGCTCACCACCAAGAACGTGAGGGCACGATAGGCCCATGTGGGGAAGGCTGCGGCATAACTGTCGTGGAAGAACGGCGGGATGATGGCCACGGCCAGTGCCAAGAACACCACGATGGGTGTGTAGACGCGTGCAAAACGACGGATGAAAGTCTCGCTGCGCGACTTGTTTCCGGCCGAGTTTTCCACCAGTTCGAGGATTTTAGAGGCCGTCGACTCGCCGTATGACTTGTCCACCCGTATGGTGAGCAGTCCCGAGAGGTTGACGCATCCCGAGACCACCGCGGTGCCGGGAGCCACGTCGCGCGGCATGCTCTCGCCCGTGAGGGCCACGGTGTTGAGCGCAGACCTACCGTCGGTGATTACCCCGTCGAGCGGAATCTTCTCGCCCGGCCTCACCAGTATGGTCTCGCCCACCTCGACAGTAGCGGGCGATACCACCACCGCCTCGCCGTGGCGCACCACCGTCGCCGTGTCGGGGCGGATATCCATCATGTCGGATATCGACTTGCGACTGCGGTCTTCGGCATAGTCTTCAAACAGTTCGCCCACCTGAAAGAACAGCATCACAAACACCGCCTCGGCAAACTGGGGTTCCGCGCCGGGCATGAAGCCGATGGCAAGGGCACCTATCGTGGCAATGGCCATGAGGAAATCCTCGTCGAAGGGGTCGCCCTCCATCACGCCTTCGGCAGCTTCTGCCAGCACGTCGTAGCTCACAAGCAGATAGGGAACGAGGTAGACGGCGAGCCGGGCCAACAGGGGTAGTTGTATCGTGTGGGTCGTGATATAGGCACCGGCCAGCAACACGGCACCGAGGATGATGCGCAATAGTTTGGTATTCATATTGATTCCATGTTTATATTTGACGATTCATGTCACGGGAACATCTTCCGTGACCTTACGGTTTGCAAAGGTAAGGATAAAGCGTTGCAACCCGGTTGCAAAGTGGGCCGGCGTGCCACAAACATGGAATGACACCGAACGGCACGTACCGGTACAGTCAAGGGCTTGCCCATGAGCAAGCCCTTGTCGTATCAGAGCGTGACAGTCAGTTTTGGATGAAGGCATATCCCCTGCTGCTCAGGTTGATGCCCTTGGCCGGGCGCGATTGTTTTTGTCCGGCGAGGTTATAATAAGTCTCCTTCGAAGCGTCGTTACCGGTGGTGACAGGCATGCCGACCGCCGTGCTCGTCGGGGCGAGACAGTCTACGGTGTATGTGCCGCCCGCAAGCTCGAACGAGAGCCTTGAGCCGTCGGGCTGTCCGTTGCCCACCGCCGTGCCATCCACGGTCACTTGGTCTTCGGTGGTCAGCCGCGGCATCTTCACCGTTGCCACGACCCCCTTGGGTATGGTGACGACGTAGGTGATACGGCCGTCGGGCTTGCGGGTCCACTTCGCGGCGACGGTGCCCTGCGGCATGCGGGTCTCGGCTTCGGCCCACATCATGCGCTCGCCACCCACGGCCTCGATCTGCGCTTCGGTGCGGGTGTCGGGATGAGGACACAGCACAAGGTGTTTCCATCCGCCCTCGGCCGTCGACGTGGGAGCGTAGGCGGGGGTCTGTATGCCGGCGATGCCCGCATACAACCACTCGGCCACCGCGCCATAACTATAATGGTTAAAGGAGTTCATGTTCCAAGGATGCTTGTTGAATCCACCCTCGACGGTATAGCTGTCCCACCGTTCCCAGATGGTCGTGGCACCTTGGTCTACGCTGTACAGCCACGACGGGTTCTTGCGTTGCTGCAGCAGGGCGTAGGCGAGGTCGTCCATGCCCGTGTCGCTCAGCGTGGTACAGAGTATGCCCGTACCCACAAATCCGGTGGAGAGCTTGCAGCCGTTGTCGCTGCCCACCACCTTGCCGGCCACGCGTCTCACCACGATGTCGTTGTCGGCGGTGAGTTCTATGTATCGGAACCCCATGAACGTGTGCGAGGGATGATAGGTCTCGCCCGTGCTGTCGCCCGACAATATATAGTTGACCGTGGCGTCGGCGGTGCGCAGGTTGTAGGTCCACAGGCTTCCGCCGGGCCCCTTGTCCAATCGGTTGGCATCGCCGTTATAGTTCAACATCTCGCCATGCCTGACCGTCATCTTGGTTCCTGCCGCTCCCTGCACGGTGAAATCTGCCCATCCCACCATGTTCTGCCCGAGGTCTACGAGCATGGTCTGCCCCTTTCTCAGCGTGATGTCGGAGAGTTCGGGGGCCTCGCTCACGATGTTGATCATGCCGTATGTGGTGCCGGTGGCCCTGTTGCCCTGATAGACGGTCACCTTTTCCGGTTGGCGTTCCAAGGTGGCGCGCACCCTCACCTGTGGCGAAGTCTGCCTGAAAAGCGTGGGATGGGCACCCTGTGCCACGGTGGCGCGGGTCCACGACGAGGCATCGTAGGCGGCTGTTTTCCAATCGTCGGGCCGGCGGGCATCGTAGGTCTCGCCGTCGTAGATGTCGGCGGCCACCACGCGCCCACACTGTGCGGAGAGCCATGTGTCGTCGGTGGGGATAACCATCGAGGTGCCGTCGGCGAGGTCGATGTGCAGCGATGCCACAAACTGCGCTCCCGGGTGACTGCCGTATGCGCCGTGGGCGATGTCGCCACCCCACCATCCGCCGCTCACCTCGGCGGCGAGACAGTTGTCGCCCGGCAGCAGCATCGGGGTCACGTCATACTCCTGATAGGCCACCTCTTTGCGGTAATCGGTCCACCCCGGCGTAAGCTCTTGGTCGCCCACGCGGGTGCCGTTGACAAACGTGTTGTACACGCCGAGGGCCGAAGCCTGCAACACGGCCCGTCTCACCTCGCCCGGCAGGGTGAACGTCTTGCGAAACACGGGAATGCCGTTTTGCGCGGGAACATACCAATTGGTAGTGCCGGCGATGCCGATGCGGCCGTTGCCATCGGGCTGTGTGACGATGCGGCCGCCCTCCAAGGCCGCATAGCTCTCAAAGTTTTCGCCGATCAGCGTGCGCGGAGCGTCGGGCGATGAGAGGTCTTGCACAAGCATATTGTCGAAATAGGCGGCCTCGTTGCCATACTGCCTGATGCCGAACTCGCCATAGCTCACCTCGTCGTAGGGCACCTGAAAGGTGCTCACCACCACGTGGTCTATGGTGGTAGTCACCACGTTACCATCGATGTCGAGGTGCAAATGGTGGGTCTCGTTCTCGTCCTGACGCAGCGACACGAGCGAGCTGATGTCTACTTCGGTCAGCAATCTGAATGTTCCGTTGAGGCAGATGTGCGGCCGGAGCAGTGCCTTCCCCGTCTCCAAATTGATTTGCCACATGTAGAAAGTGTTGTGTGCGGCATTGCCCGAGAACAGGAATCCGGCGTTCAACCGTTGGATGGAAAAGTCCCAGTCTAACGAATAATGGGTCACCTTGGTTGTCGGGGCTGATGGCAGGGTGAGCCATCGGGCATCGGAAACGGACTGCGCGCCAACGGTCAGCGACAGCCATAGGACTGTCAAGGGTACATAAAATCGTTTCATGTTGTTAGTTTAGTTGTTGGTGAGGTAAATTTATTGAAAAACGAAACAGGTCGGAAAGAATTGTCAAAAAACGAAAANNGCGTGTCTCTGAGGCACTGTCACGGCAACGGGCATGCGGACGCAAGGCCGTCTTGCGAACGATGCAATCAAAACCTCAAGACTATGGCAAGCAATATCGATTTGGTGAACTACATCGCCGACCAGTGCGGCGGGGCGGGTGAGATCGTCACCCGACTGATGTTTGGCGACTATGCCATCTACTGCGATGGCAAGATCTTCGGACTCATCAGCGACAACGGTTTTTACCTGAAACCCACACAGGCGGGCAAGGCATTGCTGCGCGAGGTGATCATGCGCCCGCCCTACGAGGGGGCCAAAGACTATTTTTTCGTGCCCGATGTGGACGACCGCGACTATCTCTCGGCTCTTGTGCGCGCCACCTGTGACGAGCTGCCGGCACCCAAGCCCAAGCGGCGCAAAACGGTCAAATAGGGGTGTGCATGGTGCTGTGATGTCAGGATTTTTATTAAAAATTAATATCGCGGGAATTTGTTCGGCTGCCTGTCTGTACCGCTTTCGAGAATGAAAAGCCGGTGGTTCGCGGGGCAAGACCATCGGAACGTGAGGCGATTGGGGTTTTTCGCGATGCCGGAAAGTCGCAGTCGGTACCGACAGATGCTTTTTCGGCTCGCCGTAGCTATCTATTCGCATCGCGAAAGCTATCCAATCGCGCGGCGAAAGCTATCCAATCGCGTCGCGATCACTATCTTATCGCAATGCCGATCGATGATGGTTTTTGTAAGTAGGTGTATCTGAGGAGGTTATAAAATACGTCGTTTTTTCGTTCATTGGAGGCCGATGTCCGTCGTTATTGAAAAAAATGGAGAAAAAAACNNNNGTGTCGCAACGCTGTGCGCGGGGTTGCCGTGGGCGATGACCGGGGCGTGGGCATGCCTCCGAGGCAGGTCGTCGGGAGAGGCGGAGGGGCGACGATGAGGCGTGATGGCCTGCCGTACCTATACGCCGCGCTCCGCCCAGTCGCCCCTGTCCAAGTTGCGATAGCCGATGGCCTCGGCGAGATGTGCCGACAACAC
>DBQL01000079.1:0-3066 GCA_002305235.1 Prevotella sp. UBA1395
TCATTGCCCGTGGTGAATTTGTCGCCGTTGTAATACTTGCCACGATATACCTCAAGCGTATTCTTTGAGGTCTTGGTGTCACCCAAGAAATAGGTAGCATTACCATAACTGGTATCGATATTGTCGATTTTTGTGACGATGCCCTTGACATAAACCTTGTCAGAAGTGTATGTGCCGGCAGTGATAATCTCCAATGTTCGGGCCACATTATAGGGCGAAATCTCCGTGCCATCACCATCGGGGGCAATGGTTTCTTCTGTCGACGGGTCGGTATAGTTATAGTCAAACGGTGCCGGAACATCCTCGCAGCTGCTGAATGTCATGGCAACCAACCCTAAAGCTAATGCTGATTTAATGAGCTTTTTCATTTTATATGTCTTTATTTATTATTTTACTTCTTCTACATCATCCAAGCTACGGATGATGATTTCCCATGTACTGTTGAATCGTTTCATGATACCGGTCACGTTAACCTTGCCTGTTGGCAGCGTGTTGGCGGCGAAATCGGCAAAATTACTGGTGTAGAGCATGATCAGACTGCTGCTATACTCTTGGAAATATACACTCTTCGATCCTGCCCCGATACCGGCATTGGCGTATGTCGCCGTACCGTCGGCACCCTTGAACGATACATTTTTCAGGGTGACGAGTTTCCCACCGTATTCCAATCCGTTCTTCGTCGCGGTCCATGTGCGGTCGAACTCTATCGGTTCCACGCTCTTGTTCAGTCCCGTAATCCTGAAATGCTGTGTCCACAGGGCCCTGCTCATACGGCTGACGTATGTCTGTCCGTTGGCGTTGGTATAGGGAGTACCCAGTTCTGCCTGCTTGCCGTAGTTACCGATGTAGAGGTCTTTCAGGTTGATGAGCACCTCGGCGCCCACGGGCAGCGTACCGAAGAGGCCGCCTTGCGCTATGGCAATGATGATGGCTCCGGTGCCGTCGTCGACCGCAATCTCGTTATAGAGGTTTCCCTTGATATCGTTTCCGGTCACCACAGCCTTGATTTAGATGTCGTCAGAGATTTGAGAATACGACTTTCCGTTGCGGTAATCGGTCTCGATAAAGGTTTTGTATTGGTTCTTCAGCGCCGCGATGGTCACCACGTTGGTCTCCTGAATGGCCGGGTTGCCTATGCCGGCCTCGTCGGCAGTCTGCTCCGGTGCATCCCAGTCACCATCCATACAGGCAGTGTTCAGGCCGCAGGCCACGGCAAGCATGATGATATATTTTAATGTCTTCATTGTCCTGATGTTTAGAATTTATATGCGATGTTCAGCATGCCGTTAGTTCCGAAGGCATAATATTTCTTGGGATTCTTCGAGAAACGGTACATGCGTGCGTTTCCTGACGACGAATAGTCTGACCTACTCTGCTCGTATCCTCCGGAGACAATGCGCTGGTTGTTAAGAATGTTNNCCCGTCGAACATCCATCCGCCGTGTCCCATATCCTGTGGCGACGCGGTGGCTTGCCCGATTTTGTCCAACGAGCCTTGATACCTGTAATAAGGAGAGTAGCTCAGGTAGATGCGGTCATACCAGTTGCCGTTGAGATCGATAAACCATCCACCCTGATGATAGCTCAGGCCGATGGATGTAGCGGTGAGCGGGGTACCGCTTTCGCGCATGTTTTTCACCAAGGCCACATCATCATTATACGTGCCTTGTGTGGAATTGATGTATCTCACATTGGCATTGCTCACGTTTTTGGCTTCGCTCAGCGTGCCGATAAGTTTCAGGTTGAGGAACGAGGTGAGCTTGAAGTCCAAGCCACCTTCTACTCCATAGTATTCCTTGGTGATGCCGGTGAGTGAGTTGTAAGAGAAACTGTTGATGTCATCAAAATAGAATTGAGTCCACTCCGTGACGTGTGAGATGTGGTTGAAATACCCGCTGAAGTTGGCATGGATCCAGTTGTTGCGGAATTGCCATCCCAGTTCGCTGGAGAATACGTGCTCGTTGAAGAGGCTCGACACGAAATCGTTGTTCATTTCGGGTGCCACAAACGCCGTGGTCACCTCCGGTGCGCGTGAGTCGTAGCCCATACCCATAGTCAGGGTGTTGCCTCGTCCCAAGTTGAAGTCACCGCTGACCTTGATGCCACCCTCCACAAATTTCGCCGTCTTGCTCTTGCCATACGAGTTGTCGGCAAACAATCCGTTGCGCATCTTGCCGTCGCGCTGCATGGTCTTGGCACCGAGACGGGCGGCGATGGAGTAGTGCACGATGCCGAAGTTCTCGGCATAGTTGGTCCAAATCTGTGCTTTCTGCGTCAGGAGACGATAGTCATAGCCAAACCTGTCGCCCTCGCCCACCACGGCATTGGGGTTGTTCAGGTCGTACTGCAGCTTTTCCGAGCCTTCGGGATAGTTGCCCAAGGCATAGAAGTTGATGTTGCGATAGGTGCTTGCGCCCAGCAAATCCTCCATCGTCTGATAGTGGTTGGCATTGTTATAGCCCACCACGAATCCGGTGTTCCACACGCTTTTCTCGGTGAGATGAGAGGTGAGTGTCGAAGCCAAGGTAATGTTCAGCACGTCGCTGTGCTTGGCTTGGATGAAATACATCGCGTCGGCACCCTGCAGCGAAGCCTGCCTGTTGGCGAAAATCAGCTGGTCAAAGTTGATCTGTCGTGCCATCTCGCTCCCCATGAGATAGTCGCGCGCGGTGATGAAATCGTCATATCCCTGTTTGGAGTTCATGCTGTTGCCGCCCCACACGTCGTAATAGCTCGACGGCAGCCGTTTCCAATAGTCGGGATGGGGGTTGTCGGCGTTGTTGTAATTGAGTTTCGTGCTGGCATACATGCTATATTTTCCAAAGAGCGAAGTGGTGAGTTTGCTCTTGTCGCTGAGCTGCCAGTCCCACGTGAAGACTGCCGACGGCGCGAAATCGTTGACCACGCGACTGTTGCGCACCTTTCCGTTTTGGTATCCCCAGTACGGGTTATACTGGTAATCGTTGGCCAGCCAGTACATCTCATCGGTCGATGCACCCTGCGTAGACCGTTCCGTGGGGTTGCCCCATGTGGAGAACGACAGCGAGTGGCGGTCGTTGAGCAACTT
>DBQL01000079.1:3075-3486 GCA_002305235.1 Prevotella sp. UBA1395
TTGGCCGAGTAGGCCCATCCTTTGCTGTTCAGTCCGCTGTTGTAAGTGTACATTCCTCGCAGCGTATAGTTGCGGTTGGCCCCCGACAATGTGATGCGCTGCCCGGTGGGCATGGCCGCCGGCCTGAAGTTGTAGTTGTTGGCTCCGCCGATGGATGACATCGAGAAATTGTTGTTCTCGAAGGGCAGTGCCGACTCCATGTTACGTGTTTGCTGGTTCAGTCCTCCCACGATAGAATAACGAAACTGCCCCGACTCCATATCATTGACCGGTGCGCCATTGATATAAATGTCATTGTATTTTTGGTTCAAGGCACGATATCTGAATCTTACCGGAGAGAAAAGATAGCCCACCTCGGAGGCATAGACGTTAGAGTTGGAGTTGACAATTGTCAACTCCAACTCTAACGTC
>DBQL01000189.1 GCA_002305235.1 Prevotella sp. UBA1395
TGAGAGCCTCGTTCGATGCCGTCGACGTGCTTTCGGGCGGAAATACGGGCAAAATGATGGTATTTGCAATTGGTTGTCTGTCAGCGTATTGCGAAATATTGACATTTCGCGGCTTTGCGATCAGGCCTTTATCGCGCGGCGATTGCTATCGTTTCGCGTCGCGATTGCTATCGTTTCGCGTGGCGATTGCTATTTCATGGTGCGGCCGGAACCGTGGCGGCACGCCCGAAACGTGCCAAAACGGGCATGCAAACAGGTCGAAACCGCTCCATGATGCCGTTGCGGAGGCATCGTGGCGTCGGCGATGGTGTCGGGCGACGGCAATCTTGTCGCTCGTTGGTTGGGTGGGGAAGGTGCCGATAATGATGAATAATGTTAACACCAAGGTCGTGGACGGGAGGGCGGAGGCCGCCTTTCGGGTATGGTGCGGACCGCCTGTGGCACGGGCCGGCGGGCCGGTCTCGCACCGGCTGTCGACGGCAAAAAAAATACGATTAATAATTTGCGCATGCCGAAATAATGACTTATCTTTGCCTTGTTATCCACCCCTCGCCCCGCGGCCCTGCCTCACGGCGGGAACCATGAGGGCGAAGCCTTTTAACCCTAAGCAATCATTATCGCGAAGATGAGATTTTTTGTCACCCTGTTATTGGTGCTTGCCGGCTGTTGTGCGGCGTTTTCGGCCGATGCCGACAAGACCTTTGCGGAGCTTGACCGCCAACTGAGCATGAAGGCATATTATGAGCGGCAGAAGCTCGGACGCATAGACAGCCTGCGCCGCGAGATGGCCGCGACGCGCCGAAACCTGTCGGGGCGGTACAACTTGGGCATGGCGCTGTACGAGGAGTATAAGTCGTACAAATATGATTCGGCCTATCACTATGCCACCCTCTCGCTGGCCTTGGCGCGCCGGCAGGGCCATGTAGACCATATCGTGAGGGCCGATTGTGCCGTGGTGTTTTGCTTGCTCTCGGCCGGTCTGTACAAGGAGGCGCACGAGGTGACGCAAAGGATAAACGCCACGGGGGCCTCGCGCCAAACCCGCAAGATGCTGTATTACACTCTGTCGCGACTCTATTACGACCTCGCCGACTATAACGATGCCGCCCCTTACAACAGATTCTACCGGCAGAAAGGCTCGGAATATACCGACTCGCTGCTGAGATACAACGGCGGCAACGCGCGCGACTCACTCTATGCCGTGGGTATGCGGCAGATGAAAGAGCGCGATGACGATGCCTGCGTGGCTACATTCGGCAAGCTGCTCGGGCGAAACGACATCGACCTGCACACCCGTGCCATCGTCACCTCGTCGCTCGGATGGATATTCCTCATGCGCAAAGACGAGGCGAGGGCCACTCATTATCTTGTGCAGGCGGCCCTGTGCGACAACGAGTCGGTCACCAAGGAGACCACGGCGCTATGCACCCTTGCCGGGTTGCTCTACAAACAGGGTGACATCAAGCATGCCACCGAATATGTGCAACTGTCGATGGACGATGCCAACTTCTATGGCGCGCGCCAGCGAATCATGCAGACCGGGCAGATATTGCCCATCATCGAGGAGGATCGTTACAGGCTGATGGAGAGGCAGCGCAATGCCCTCGTGGGCTTTGCGGTCATCGCCGCGATGTTCATCGTGGCGTTGTCGGTGTTTGCCGTGATCGTACGCCGGCAGATGAAAAGGCTCCAAAAGGCCCGAGAGACCATCGAGGCGTCTAACCAAAGCCTGCAGAGGGCCATCGCACAACTGCGAGAGGCCAACGCCATCAAGAACGAGTATATCGGCCGGTCGTTCTACGCCAATGGCGAATATGTATCGAAAATCGAGCGGATGTGCAAGACCATCGACCGCAAGATCGCCGCCGGACAGTATGAAGATGCGCGCGCCTCGATCAAGGAGTCGCTGCTCAACAGTGAGCGCGAGAATATTTACATGGTCTTCGACGAGACTTTTCTCAAGCTCTTTCCCCGGTTTGTCGAGAAATACAACGAGCTTTTCGACGAGCCGGACCGACGCACCCCGGCCAAGAACAGCCTCACCACGGAGATGAGAATCTTCGCACTCATACGGCTCGGGGTGACCGATGCCGAGCGCATAGCGACATTCCTCAATTACAGCGTGCATACCATCAACACATATAAGACNNCGTGTGAAAAACCGCTCCGTGGTCGAAAACGACAGGTTCGAGCAGCGCATCATGGAGATAGGAGGGGCATAAATCCGATGGAGAAAGACGGAAAGGAGTGGGGAAGTGTCAGTTTCCGTTCCATACTTTGATGATACAACACGTTGTTTCCGTGTTTTGCAAGCCGTTGGATATTAGTGGTTTGTAAAACACGGAAATATTATTTTGTTATACATTCATTCCATTTCTTTCATCAACGGAAATATTGTTTTAGTTTTGTAAACGACAATTCAGTGGCTCATCCATGTGTGATGACTCCGTTTCCGGGTGGCAATCCGGATGCCCGGTGGTTACGGCAGACATCGGAGCAGGCCTTCGGCAACGCATAGTAACCATCTTAACATTCACCCTTCTGACCTTGCCCTCGGGCGGGCGGGGCAGTACAAAACCTATCATCCGTTCTCTGACAATGAAAATCATCAGTCATTTTATCCTCCTCACACTGTTTCTTTGCTGCGGCACGGAAGTGTGGGGGCGGTCGGTCGAAAGCGTAACTTCGCCCGACGGGAAACTTCTGCTCACTGTCTCGATGACACACAACGGCAGCCCGTGCTACACGCTGCAACGACAAGGCGAGACAATTATCAATCCCTCTACATTGGGACTGACGCTCAAAGACGGCGACCTGAGCCGC
>DBQL01000224.1:0-2937 GCA_002305235.1 Prevotella sp. UBA1395
ACCAGATGGTCGTGAGGTGCAGGTCCTCGAAAGCATGCCGAATCAGTTCTTGCATTGCCTCGGGTATCAGTCTCATACCCCGGTAAGGCTCACCGAGCCAGTAGCCTGCCTCACATTCGTTCTCCCTCATTCGTATGCATCTCGTGTCAGATTTCTCCATTATGATCCCGATGCTTCCGATGGGTTCGCCTGTTTCCTTGAGGATAACGGCGAAAGTTCCGGGTGCCGACAAAACCGACTTGATGATCTCCCTACTGTTTTCCACATCGGTGTGGCATGGCCATCCGCCCCTTGGTCCCACGTTCACACTTGGGGCATACTTATAAAGGGCTTCGGCATCGCTCACCTGCCAAGGCCTTAGAATGAGGCGTTTTGTCTGCAGTTCCATGTATATATAGAAATTGTAAAGCCGTTGTTTCCTTGATAACACAAACCCCTTTCGCTTGTCGCTGTTTCGCGGCGGCGGAAGGGGTGTTGGCTTGCGGGCCTGTCATTTCATCTCTTTCAGGAGTCTTTCCAGTTCTCCTATGCCTTTCAGCGTGCAGAATCCGCGAATGAAAAGCATGATCACGTCGCGGAAAATCTCTTTGATGTCATACTGCTTGTACAGCTGATTCCTCATGATGTAATCCATAGTGCCGCCTCCCATCTTGGTAATCAACTCATAGTTCACGTCATCCCGGAAATATCCCTCCTTGATGCCGCGGTCGAAAAACTCCTCCGCGTCACAGTCTTTCTCCTTTCTATTGGTTTCCAACCAATTCACCA
Organism: Prevotella sp. UBA1395; assembly: GCA_002305235.1. Lineage (GTDB taxonomy): Bacteria > Bacteroidota > Bacteroidia > Bacteroidales > Bacteroidaceae > Prevotella. Next base: position 769 of record DBQL01000224.1, read on the forward strand.
CCTCAGGATATCGCTGTAACTCGGTAAAGTATAGCGGGTTTATTCCGGTAAGGCTGCGCATGCGCAGTCTGTAAAATTCCAAGATGATTTCCATCACGTTGGGATTGTTCTTGGCCACAAATTCCTCGACATGACAATTATAGGAGTTGTGTTCTGCTTTCACACTCTCCATCAATAGTTGCTCCTTATTGTCGTAAATCTCGTAGACTGTACGTTTCGAAACAGAGAGAAGATTGGCGATGTCGTCCATCTTGACGGCCTTGATGCCCTTTGTCCTGAATTCTCGTGTCGCAGTATCCAATATTTTTCGGCGAAGCTCTAATCTGTATTCTGTTTGTGAATTGGATTTGTACATGAAATCTTTTCTGAAGAATTTATTCTGGAAGCAATTACATTTATGAAATGCTGTCGTATTATCCTTATGTTTTTTTGAACCGATATTTGCGCCGTCAAGCCATAATGGCTATGCCATCAGCATGTTAACTTGATACCGCAAGGCAGGTGGTTCGCATGCAAAGATACGAAGAAAACCAAAAAACTCAATTTTTTTTAATAGTTTTTATGCTTTCATCCATGCAAATCCGATTTCATCACGACGTGGTATTGTCACAGTCCGGTCAATCTGCAAAGCGCTTGAGTATATCCTGATATTCGTCAATGCGCCTGTCTCTGAGGAATGGCCACCAGCGTCTCACATTCTCGCTGTGTTGCAGGTCGACCTCGATGATTAGACTTTCCTCATCGTCGGTCGATGCCTGATAGTGCAGCTCGCCCTGCGGTCCGGCCACGAAGCTCGAGCCCCAAAACTGTATACCTTTGGTCTGTCCGCTCGGGTCGGGCTCAAATCCCACCCTGTTTACGGCTATTACCGGCAATCCGTTGGCCACGGCATGCCCTCTCTGCACGGTTGTCCAAGCCTCTCTCTGCCGCTGTTGCTCCTCCGGCGTGTCAGAAGACTCATAGCCTATGGCCGTGGGATAGATCAGTATCTGCGCACCTTGCAACGCCATGATGCGTGCGGCTTCGGGGTACCACTGGTCCCAGCACACCAAAACGCCCAGTCGGCCCACCGAAGTGTCGATGGGATGGAAGCCGAGGTCTCCCGGTGTGAAATAAAATTTCTCATAGTAGGCGGGGTCGTCGGGGATGTGCATCTTGCGGTATTTGCCGGCAATGCTGCCGTCTTTATCGATCACCACGGCTGTGTTGTGGTAGAGTCCGGGGGCGCGGCGCTCAAAGAGAGAGGTCACGATCACCACGCCGAAGGTTTTGGCCAGCGCACCGAAAAAGTCGGTCGAGGGTCCGGGAATGGGTTCGGCGAGGTCGAAATTGTCCACGTTTTCCACCTGACAGAAATATAATGAATTGTGCAATTCCTGCAACACGATGAGCTGTGCGCCTCGCCTGGCCAAGTCTTCTATCTCTGTGGCCAGCCGTGCCTTGTTCGACTCCACGTCGGCTTCGTTATGAAGTTGGAGAATACCTATTCTTGTTTCCATATCTTTTCGGTTTATAATTCTGATAACAAATAATTTAAACTCTATTTCCTCAAGTTTCACTGCCGTTATGGGAGAGCACTCCTTGTGGAAATTGCATGGTGAGGCAGTGCAGCGATCCGTGCTGTCTTACCACGGTCGAGGCGTCTATGCCCACCACCTCGCGGTCGGGAAAGGCCTGCGCCACCACCTCGATGGCACGGCGGTCGTTGTCGGGTTGCGCATAGGTGGGAACGATTACTGCCCCGTTGACGATTACGAAGTTGGCGTATGTGGCCGGCAATCGGTCGCCGTCGTCATACATGGCGTGTGGCATGGGGAGCCTCAACAGTCGGTAGGGACTGCCGTCTGCGGTGCGCAGCGATGTCAACTGCTGCTCCATTGCCTCAAAATCGGCAAACTGCTCGTCGTCGCGATCGTCACAGCCCACATAGACAAGGGTGTCGTCCGGGGCCATTCTCACAATGGTATCGATATGTCCGTCGGTATCGTCGCCTATGAGATTGCCGTGGTCAATCCATATCACCCTTTGGGCGTTGAACACGTTGAGCAGTCGTTGCTCGATGTCATCTCTGTTCAGAGGCTGGTTGCGATGGGGTGCGAGCAGGCACGACGAGGTGGTCATGATGGTGCCCATGCCGTCGGATTCTATCGACCCTCCTTCCAAGACAAA
>DBQL01000224.1:3050-4388 GCA_002305235.1 Prevotella sp. UBA1395
GCATTGGCAGAACACCATGTTGCCCATCAGTCGACGGTCTGCCTCGGCCGCGATGCGGGCCTTGACGGCATCGGTGTCCGGACTTACGATGAGCACGGTCTCATGCTTGGCAATCTCTGATGCCAATGCGACGAACGTTCGGGTAATGTCCTCAAGATAGGGTGCCCAATCGGTATCGGCGTGGGGCCATGTCAGTTGGATGCCGCTTTGGGGTGCCCATTCGGCCGGCAGGGTGAAGTCGGAATACTGGTTATGTGTCATTGTCTGAAAATAATACGGCGTAATGCCCCGCATGATAAATATGTTGCAAAATTACTCAATAAACTTGGAACTATCGGGCAAAACTCTTAAAAACTTTGCGCGCGAACATCTCTTGTCAAGGCATTGTGCTTATGGCATGGCATAAAAAAAGCCGTTGCATGCTTAAAAAATCGGTTTTCTTTTGTGTTCGAGTATAATTTTATTGCTTATATTTGCAGCGGTGACGGGGCGCAGGTGTTGTGCCTCGCCGATAAAAAACATTATTCATTCATTAAAACCAGATTATGAACACAGAAATCAAGATCGCTGACGGAAAAGTCAGCTGCCTCGAAGACGACCGGGAGATCGGCCGACTGGATTTCAAGATACAAGACAACGTGATGGTCATCGAGCATACGCGGGCTTTCGAGAAAGGCAAGGGCGTCGGTCGGAAACTGGTGGTTGCGGCCATAGAGTATGCCAAAGATAAAGGTATGAAAATCAATCCGGTATGTTCTTTCGCTTACGAATTGATGCAGAGAGATGAGAAGTATCATGAGCTGCTGGTCGACGAGGCCGGCGAATCATTGAGCTGTTCGCTTTGAAACAGGATACCGACATGGCGCTGATCAAATCGTATGGCGGCAAGATGCCGCAATGGGGTGAGGGGTGTTACTTCTCCGAGACCGCGTGTATTATCGGAGATGTGGTGATGGGTCGCGACTGTAGCGTGTGGTTCAATGCCGTGCTTCGTGCCGATGTTGATGCCATCAGGATGGGCGACAGGGTGAATGTGCAAGACGGCAGTTGTATTCACGAGAGCCACGGTGCCCCGGTGGTGCTCGAAGATGATGTCACCATCGGTCATCAAGTTACGGTACACGGGGCTACGGTGCGCCGCGGTGCTTTGGTGGGCATGGGTTCTACGCTGCTCGATCACTGTGAGATTGGCGAGGGAGCCGTCGTGGCTGCCGGGGCCTTGGTGCTTCAGGGCACTCGCGTGCCGGCCCATGAGGTGTGGGGTGGGGTGCCCGCCCGCTTCATCAAGAAGGCCTCTCATGGACAGGCCGAGGTGTTTGCCGACCATTACATCGTGCT
>DBQL01000224.1:4481-4993 GCA_002305235.1 Prevotella sp. UBA1395
CGACTGACACTCCTCTTGATTTTTGCCGCAATGCTTCGTGTCGCGGCTCAAGAGACATTTGTTACTGACACGTTTTTTACAAAGAGTAATAAACCGTTGATTATCCATGCGATAAAGCATGGTAGTTTGAGAATCTGTTTTGATGGGAAGGAAATCGAGGTAGACCCGGTTTCGGGGTTGAGTCCGGCCACAAACTACAAAGATTTGCCCCAAGCCGATTACATCTTGGTAACCCATGAGCATGGCGACCATCTCGACAAGACGGCCATTGCCGATTTGGAGAAGAGCACTACGGTGCTTGTCACCAATGAAAACAGTGCAAAGATTTTGGGTCGGGGCACGGTGATGCGCAACGGTGACAGTCTGCAACTTGAACCCGGCATGATGCTATGGGCTGTGCCGGCATACAACATCACGCCCGGACACCTGCAGTATCATCTCAAGGGTCGGGACAACGGCTATGTGCTCGACATCGACGGATTGCGCGTCTATATTGCCGGAGATACCGAAGA
>DBQL01000224.1:5047-5266 GCA_002305235.1 Prevotella sp. UBA1395
GCCTGTCGCCAAGGTGGCAGAGCTGCTCGGCGACACGGATATAGAGGTAAGAATCAGGCCTTATCAATAGCAAGAGAAAAACTTTATCGTTGATATTACAAACACTTGTAAATAAGGGTGATAATATCATCGATTGTAATTTTGTATAATTTTCTTTTGCGATTACTATCTAATCGCGTCGCGATTAGATAGTAATCGTCGTGCGTTTAGATAGTAATC
>DBQL01000210.1:0-1346 GCA_002305235.1 Prevotella sp. UBA1395
ACCACTTTGCCGTCGCGCAACTGGATGTTACGACTGGAATATCGGGCAATATCGGGGTTGTGGGTCACGAAGATGATGGTTCGTCCTTGGGCATAGAGCTTCTGGAAGAGCACGAGTATCTCGAAAGACGTGCGGGTATCGAGGTTTCCCGTGGCTTCATCGGCCAAGATGACCGCCGGGTTATTGACCAAGGCTCGGGCAATGGCCACTCGTTGCATCTGTCCGCCGGACATCTGATTCGACTTGTGGTATAGTCGGTTGCCCAACCCTACGTCCTCCAAGGCCTCGATGGAACGCCGCCGACGCTCCGGGGCGGAGATTTCGGCGTTGTACATCAACGGCAATTCAACGTTCTCTACACTCGTGGTCTTGGGCAAAAGGTTATAGTTTTGGAATATAAAACCTATCTTGCGATTTCGCAAGACCGCCCGTTGCGCCTTGGACATGGTTCGCACTGCCACCCCGTCGAGATAGTATTCGCCGGTGGTCGGTGTGTCGAGACAACCCAGTTGGTTGAGAAGTGTGGACTTGCCGGAGCCTGATTTGCCCATGATGGTGACAAACTCGCCCTCGAATATCTTGAACGACACGCCGCGAAGTGCCTGCACCGTCTCGTCGCCCACGATGAACTGACGCTTCACGTCGCGCAGTTCGATCACGACTTTCTTGTCTTGTTGAAGTGTGTTTGTTGTCATTCCGACTCCTTTCTATTTCTTGTTGCCACCCGGACGGCTTGGCGCAAACGGGCTCTTCTCGCCTCCGTCGCTGTCGCTGTTGTCTTGTGAGGTGCCGCCGGTCTTCACGCTTACGCCCGTGATGACTTGCTTGCCCTGCGCAATTCCGCTGATAATCTGGGTGTGGCTGCCATCGCTAAGCCCGATGTTCACGCTGTGGGCCACCACCGTGTTGCCCTCAAGGGTCCACACCTTGTTCTTCGCCCCTGTGACGTCCTTGATCTTCCGGCCTCCCACGGTCTCCTTTTCCGGGGTGTAACGCAGTGCCTTGCTCGGCACGCTCACCACGCCCTTGCTTTCCTGTGTGTAGATGGTGACATTGGCAGTGAGGCCGGGTTTCAGTTTCAGGTCGGCGTTGGGGGCACTGATGACCACCTCATACGTCACCACATTATTGGTGGTTGTGGCCTCTTGTCTCACCTGCTTCACNNCCCGCTTTCACGTCGCCGATATCGGCTTCATCCACGTTGGCCACGACTTGCATGTTGGTCAGGTCGCGCGCAATGGTGAAGAGTTCGGGGGTGCTGAAGCTCGCCGCCACGGTCTGTCCCTCCTCCACACTCTTGGAAAGCACCACGCCGTCTATCGGTGATGTGATGGTGGCATAGCTCA
>DBQL01000210.1:1427-3142 GCA_002305235.1 Prevotella sp. UBA1395
GTTGTATCTCATCGAACTCTCGGCACTCGACAAATTGGCTTTTGCCGTGTTAAGCTCGCTGGTGAGATTGGTCTTGTCCAGCTCGGCAATCACCTGTCCTTTTTTCACCACACTGTTGTAATCCACATAGAGTTTGCTCACGATGCCCGACACCTGAGTACCCACTGTCACCGAGGTTACAGGCTCGATGGTGCCCGTGGCCGTAATGCTGTTCTCTATATCGGCAGTAGATACCTTCTCGGTTACAAACTCTACCTCCTGCTTCTCCTTGTTGCCCGACAATAAGAATGTGGCAACCGCTGCAATGACAACTATTGCCACCGCATACCATACTTTGCTCATCTTTTTCATAAAGACTGTTTGCGTGTAAAAAAATGTTGGTTATCCTGCGACGAACACCTATTTCAGCATCCCGCTATCATAGAAATTCAGCATGTTGATGTTGAGTATTGTGAGATACTTGGCTTGCAGTTCGGCCTGCTGTGCTTTCATCAGGGCATCCTTGCCGTTCATCAATTCGATGGTGTTCTTGAGGTTTTGCCTGAACTGTTCGCTCAAAAGGTCATAGCTTGTCTGCGCGCTTTGCGTGCTCACTTTGGCACTCTTGTACTGCGCCTGATTGTTGACGGCTTGCAACCAATAGTTCTCTATGGTGGAATAGAGATTGGTTTGTTGGTCTCTCAAATCCAGTTCGTAGGTCTGTTTGGACAGTATTGCCTTGTTGACGGCTGTCTTGGTCTGCCGGTTATCGAATATGGGGACACTGACCGTAACCCCCGCACCGATGGCGAAATTGTTCTTGAGCTGCGTGCCCCAAGCATTACTGCTCATGGAAGTGGTATTGGTGCTCACGCCCGCATTGGCCGAAACGGTGGGCAACTTCATGGCCTTGGCCATCTTGATTTGCAGCTCACTGCTCTTGATTCCGAGCTTGGCGTTCCGTATTTCGGGCCTGATGGTCATGGCATGGTCATACACTGTGGTCACGCCGGGAATGGTTTGCAGGGCCATTTCGTCGGTTGTCTCCGGCACGATGATGTCGAATTCTTCCTGATCGGTGATCTGCAACAACTTCTTCAACTGTCGTTTGTAGTCCTTCAGGCTGCTCTCTGCCGATACGAGCGAATACTCATCTTGTGCCCGTTGGGCCGTGAGTTGTGCCAAATCGGCCTTGCTCATGCTCCCCACCCGGACGAATTCCTGTCCTCGTTCCTCGTTTTTCTTCGAGGTTTCCAAGGTTTGTTGATACACCTTGATGGCCTCCGAGGAATACAAGATCTGCGTATAGAGCTGGGCAATCTGCTCTTGTATGTTATTGGCTGTGGTCGCACTGTCGAGCGAAGCCTGCTCGGCGGTGTACTCGTTGGCCTTGATCTGGTCACGGTTGCGGCCTCCGTTCCATACCGTCCAATTGCCCGACACGGCGTAACTGCCGTTGTAATACACTTTTTTCACGTTGGTCTGCACCTTGTCTCCGGCAATAACGTATGTGCCGGTCTCGGGCCAAGGGTTGTAGTTGAGGTTTTGGGAGGTCGACGCCGAGAGCGAGGGCAGCAAGGCTGCCTGACTCTGTTTCACGTCTTCCAAGGCGCTGAGACGCTGCAAACGCGTTTTCTGCAGGGAGATATTGTTTTTCAACGCGTAGTCAATGCATTCTTGCAATGACCATTGTTTGGCCTCTGTCGTCTGCGAAACTCCCATCAATAATAGGGCCA
>DBQL01000227.1 GCA_002305235.1 Prevotella sp. UBA1395
TTCTTGTCGGCTGTCTTGGGCCTCAGCAGCGCGCGGTACTCATCGGGCGAGGCGAGCAAACGGAACGCCTCTTTCACCTGTTTGTCGCTGCGCAGCGAACTTTGTATGGCCCCGCGCTGATAATAGTAGGCCGCCACGATGTCGTTGGTGATCAGTTCGCGAATACTCTCCTTATTATAATCGAGGTCTTTGGCGAGGTCGTGCTTCAGCTTTTTCTTTAATGCCTCAAACTCCGGTTTGGCCTCGTCGTAGTAGCCTTCAAACTTCGCCACCTTCTCCAAGTTCTCCAACGATTTCTCGCTGATGGCGTCATACTTGAACTTACTGTTCATCACGCTCTGCTTGAACAGCTCATAATCGGCATCGCTCAGCACGAAGTCGGCAGCCGGGGCAATGGTGGGATGAGTGGCGATGTAGTCTACCACATAGCTGTTGAGCACATCGGCAGAGTCGGAAACGCCGGCAAGATAGTAGGCAATGTTGGGCAGAGAGTCGGGCTTCACCTCCACGTCGGGCATGATGCCGCCACCCTCCTTCACCGGACGACCGTTCATCGTATAGAACGTTTTGGCCAAAGAGTCGGCCAAAACCTCTGCCGACCCGCCGTTGGCGTGTTTGTATTTCACCTTTTGAATGCAGCGACCCGAGGGGATATAATAGTAGTTGGTGGTGAGTTTCATCTTTCCGTTATAGGGCAGGTCGATGATGGTCTGCACCAATCCCTTGCCGTAGGTCTTGGTTCCCATGATCACCGCGCGGTCGAAGTCTTGCAAGGCACCGCTCGTAATCTCTGACGACGACGCCGAGTTGCCGTTGACGAGCACCACCACGGGCATCACCGTGTCGACGGGTTCGACCGTGGTGAGGTAGTCTCTGTTGGCGCGTTTGAGCTTGCCGCGGTTAGACACCACGAGCTTTCCATTGGGAATGAAGCAGTTGACAATATTCACCGCCTCAGACTCGGAGCCTCCGCCGTTGCCCCTGAGGTCGAAGACCAAGCCTTTCATGCCTTGCGTTTTCATCTCGATGATGGCGTTGCGCACGTCTTTGCTGCACCCCTCGGTAAAACTGTTGAGATTGATATAGCCCATGCCGTTGGACTGAAGGCCGTAGTATGGCACGGCAGGCATCTGGATGGTACGACGGGTTATCTTGAACTTCATCTCCTTGTTTGTGCTCGGGCGCAACACTTTCAACTCGAAAGTGGTGCCCGCGTCACCACGCAGATGTTCGCTCACATAGTTGTTATCTTTAGAGGTCATGTCCTCACCGTCAATAGACAAGATGATGTCGCCCTTCTTGAGCCCCACCTCCGCGGCCGGCATGTTCTCGTAAGGCTCGTCGATACATACCCGTCGCAGCTTGAAATTGTAACGGATGAGAGACCCGATGCCCGCATACTTGCCTTGCAACAGCATCTTCACGTCCTTGTCTTTGTCTTCCGGGAAATACTCGGTATAGGGATCGATGCTCTCGAGCATGGCGTTGATGCCGTTGCCCACCACCTCGTCTGCGTTGAGCGTGTCGACATACATCATATCCAAATGCTTGTAGATGGTGTTGAACACGTCAAGATTTTTGGCCACCTTGAAATTATGGTCACTGTCTTGAGCCAACGCCGGCAGGCCGCACACCATGAACGCCGACACCATCAAAAAGGCCTTAACGCCTGTCGCACAAGCCGTCAATACTGCTGATCTCTTCATATTCGCTGTCTTTATCATTGCGTGCAAAGGTAAGAAAATATAGCGATATACCAACTTTTTTTACTTAATTTCAAATTTTTCTGCAAAAACATTTGGTGGTTTCTACAAAAACATCTACCTTTGCACTCGCAAAAACGAAATAACTGCTTCAGTAGCTCAGTTGGTTAGAGCACCTGACTGTTAATCAGGGGGTCGTTGGTTCAAGCCCATCCTGGAGCGCAAACAAAACAAAAGAGTCACGAGAATATCGCGACTCTTTTTTTTGTTTATGCCGCAACACGGCGGGTAATATATTGTTGACGAAAGGAAATCCCATCGTTTTTTTTGATCGACACACACCGCTTCCACCTAAGTTTTGTTACTCATCGCCACTCCCCGACAATCTTTCGGGAGCATGCTCACGAAATGTTTTCTTGGAACGAACAATGTTTCGGAAGCATGCTCAAGAAGTGTTTTCTCGGGGCATGCATCGCATCGGTGACGAATACATATATTATATATGGTATATGGAGAATAGTGATGGCGGGAGAAAAGTGTCTGAATATTGACTAAAAAAAAGTAACCCATCTATTGCTTGAGAACAGATGGGTTGGGGAAAAGCGATGACACGCATGGCTCTCATCGATATTGGAATGATAACGAAGGCTGCATGGCGGCATGCCCGACATGCCATCGGCAAGCATACATGGCGGAATTGTTACCTCCGAGACCGTCGGGGATGACGGCGTTGCCACCACATCAGGAATCCGGTGACGGGGAGTGTGGCAACGATGAGGCTCACCACGAATACGATGACGCGCCCGAACATACCGCCGATGCTGCCGGAATGGATGTCGTATGAGGCCCGGAATATCTTGTCACCGGCATTCATCACCGATGGAGGCAATGCGTACGAGCCGCCTCCGACAAGCTGCAGCCCGCTGTACCGGTCATGAAACCAATAGCTCTGTCGACCATAGCGACGCCCGTCAGGGTTGAGTGCCACCATATAGACACCTTCTTTGTCTTGTGGAAAGTCGAACCGCAGACTGCCATCACCCTGTTGTGGCAGCAGCTGCCGATAGCGATGCCACAGCTGCCGACCCACATCGCTACGGACATCGATATGGGTTGTATCCGAAACCGGCTGGCTCCACTCCACCATCTGCTTGCCCGTGAGCGCACGGTAATACCCTCGTGCCAAGGGCGGGAAGCTCCACGTAAGTCCGGTAAAGGCGATGATCAGGGCCACAAGGGCCACGTAAAAGCCGAGCGTATTGTGCAGGTCGAAGAGGCGACGACTGCGCCCTGTCTTCCATTTCACCTTCAGACGGGCAGCTACCGATGACCTCGTCCATCGCCGGGGAACCCACAATACGAGTCCGCTCACGAGAACAACGGCAAACAATGCCGTAGCCCAGCCCACCACCCGACTGCCTATCTCGCGCGGCATCCACAACGACCGATGCCCCCGCAGCACCCATCTGAAGAACGACTCGCCACGGAGTTGTCCCACCACCCTGCCGGTATGCGGGTCGATCATGAGCGTGCGCCGATTGCCCTGAGCGTCCATCCATGTCACGCGGGTGGTGAGGCCCGGGCGGCGATAAGCCACCCCGACAATGCTTGCCACACTGTCTCCCGAGTCGGCAAGCTGCTTTCGCGTCAACGAGGCAAGACTGTCGGGAGAAAGAAAGGGTGCCGAGGACTTTGGCCCGGTGTGGTTCATGCCGGCCGTCTCTATCTCATCGGCAAACGCATAAAGGCATCCCGTGGCAGCCACGATGACTACCACGAGACCCGAAAGGAGACCCAACCAACGGTGTAAAAACCGAAAAGTCTTGTTCATGGGGATGATATTTAGAAATTGTAAGCCACTGTCAGTTTGAAGTTGCGGGGCATCTCCGACTGCCAGTAATAGTAATTGCCATAGTAAGAGCCGCTGTAAAGGTATCGGTTGAGCACGTTGTTCACGTTCAGCGTGATGCTTGTCTTGTCGTGTCGCCATCCCAACGAGGCATCCACACGGGTGTAGTCGGGCAGCGAGGCATATCCCTTGGCNNGCAAAACGCCATGTCTGAACTCATATCGCAACCATACATTGAACTCGTGTTTGGCATGTCCCGGCATGCGCATGCCCACCGGTCGCGATGCGTTTTCCGATTTGGTCACCTTATAGCTCGTATAAGCATAGTTGGCCAAAAGACTCAGGCCGGGCAGCAACTCACCGTTGATATCCACCTCAACACCTTTCGCAACCGACTGCCCCACCTGTATCAGATAGCTCTCCTGAGGCGTGTTCTGCGGGTCGGCAGAGGTCTCATTGTTGCGCAGAATGCGATAAAGGGCAAGCGAAGTGGACAGTCTGCCATCCCACCAGTATCGTTTCACGCCCAACTCCCAGTTGTTTCCCGTGATAGGGTCGACCTTGTCACCACTGCGAAGGATACCCATCTGCGGCGAGAATGTTTGGTCGAACAGGGCATAGACCGATGTGTTCGGATTGAAAAGATAAGTGAGTCCCACACGCGGCGAGAAATGGTTCACATTGGTTTTGGTCGTACCATACGACTCATCCTTAACGTGTGTGAAGCGGCCGGCTATCGTAAGCATCAGCCGGTCGGCAAAGAACCCGATGGCATCTTGCACGTAAATCCCCTGATACGACTGCCAGATCTCCGTGTTGTTGGCCCGTTCCTTGATGGGAGTGATACGGTCAAAGGTTGGGTAACCATAGTAAGGCTTGCCCGACGGCGTATTGTAGAACACGTTAAACGTACCTGCACTGTCGAGATTATGCTTCTGGTTCCAGTCATACCATGCGTGCTTGTCGCCGAAATCAAGTCCCGCGAGGATGGTGTGCGACACCTTTCCGGTGCGCAACTTGCCATTGACGAACACCTGCGCAAACTTCATTTCATTGAGCACATCGGCCGCGCTCACCGCCCTGACGAGGTTACCCTCGGCATCGAGCGACGTGGGCCACATCGAACTTCCGGTGCGCGACATGTTAAAATAGGCCATCTGCGCCGTGAGTTTCCAGTCGGGTGTGAAATGGTGTTGCAGGTTGGCGATGAGCGTATGGTCGAATGTCTTGGTGGGTTCCAACCCCGGTTCGAGCAGCGAGAAGTTGCGCGATAGCGACCCATAGGTCAAGGGCGAGAACGTATAATATCCTCCGATGTTAGATTGCTCCACATATTGCAGGTTGTATTCCAGCGTGAGCATGGTGTTATTATCGATGAGATAGCGTAACACGGGAGCCATGCTGTATCGCTTGGCAAACTCATTGGCACGCTGCGAGTTCTGCGAACTGCCCATGAGATTCAGCCGATAGAGCAGCCGCCCGTCGTTCGACAGCTTGCCATCAAAGTCGGCAGTGGCACGATAGAGGTCGTAACTGCCCACGGTGAAGGTGGCCTGTCCGCGCTGAACACCCGTTGGTTTCTTGGTCACCACATTGTAGAGACCGCTCGGCTCGCCGTTTGACATCATGAAACCGGCAGGTCCTTTCACAAACTCGATATGGTCCACATAACTCATATCCTCTGTCAGCGGACCCCAGTTTGTAGTGACATTCATGCCCTCCCTGAACGCGGCGGCCCGCGATCCGCGCATATTTATTAGCACATAACTACTCCAATGTTCGAGTTTGCTCACGCCGCTCACGGTGCGTTGCAGCCCATCGGCAGCGGTAAGGATCTGCAAATCGTCGAGCGTCTTGCGGCTCACGCCCTGCACATTCTGCGGAATCTGAATAATAGGCTGGTCGAGTCGCAAAGACCCAGATATGTTATTCTGTCGGTATCGAGGCTCAAAGCCACGAACAATAACCTCACTCAGCACGGCAGAGGTATCTACATCCATTGTGTCAACATTCAACTCGTTATCCTTTCGAGTGTCGGCCGCGGCATTGGCACTCATCCCACAGGCAAGCACCACGGCAAGCAACAATTTGGTTTCTCTCATTCTTCTCATGTTCTTTATCATTTTGGGGACTGCAAAGGTACCGGGATTATGCCGTGATTACAATACTTAAAAATCATGATTTTGTGTGAACCTATTCAAAATCCTGACGACAAGACGCGCCTCTTCACATCATTTTCGGGTATCAGAAAC
>DBQL01000013.1:0-777 GCA_002305235.1 Prevotella sp. UBA1395
AAAGTGTTGCAGGTATTGAAAGAAGCCGGTGCTCCTCTGAATGCCGGTAAGATTGCAGAAATCAGCGGACTCGACCGCAAGGAGGTGGATAATGCCATGAAACAATTGAAATCGGAGGGTGCCATTGTATCTCCCGTTCGTTGCAAGTGGGCACCTGCCGAGTGAATATCTGCGGTGTTTGTCGGGTGATTCCATCGCCATGATTATATATAGGATGGCATCACCCGACTTTTTACTTAGTCCTCACTGTTGTGCGTAGCTATTGTTTTCGTGCGACAAATTATTTATATTATTTATCCATGCCGACCTGTATGGGGCGGCACAGTGTCATATTGCGCGCCGAAGGTAGGTTGCATGCCATCGCCACCAGTTTTGCCGGCTCAATTGAGACAACAGAAAGACTATTCGCCCGTATTCGGGAATTCATCGCCCGTAGATGTTGCCGATTGCCTTCTGACCTTGGGCAGAGTCACTACTTTTCATTTTTTTCATTACAATTACCTGTTTACACTCACGCCATCACTCTACTGAATCCATTGTCTGCCGGAAGCAACGTTTCATTTTTGCCCGAAAACGTGTTATCGCAAGAAATTTCGTATTATTTATTTTGAGATTCAACGGTATAAACGTATCTTTGCGATGATATTGCGCAATCGATTTCACAGTCATGTTCTGCACATCGCATCCGCTTGCTGTCGAATGTCGAGCATCGCCAGTCTGCATGTCTTTCTTATTGTCTGAGTTCAGGCATTATCCGATTATCTATGTACCATTTCC
>DBQL01000013.1:826-5396 GCA_002305235.1 Prevotella sp. UBA1395
GCGCCGTCATGCCGACAGCGTGGTGAGTACAGCGCGCGGAGTCGATGGCCTCAGACGCCTGCAGCAGAGGCTGTATGCCACCGGCGACAGACTTGGAAGCATCGTCGCGCTGCGCGAGCTGGGCCGTGAGTTGCGCAATGAGAGTCGGTTCGAGGAAGCCCTTCGCGTTCACAGTGAGGGCTTGCGGCAGGCCGAGACCGTCGCCGACACCACGGAATGGATACAGGCTCTCAACAATATCGGCACCGACTATCGTCGCATGGGCATCTTAGACGTGGCACAGGAATATCATTACAACGCGTGGCAGCTGAGCGAAGCGCATGCCGACACCACCTTTTCGGCGCAGAAGAACCTTGTGATGTCGCTCAACGTACTGGGTAACATGTATCTCACGATGGGCAATTACCCTCGTGCCGACAGCGTGTTCAGGCTTGCTCTGCGCGGCGAGCGCCTGCTATGAAGCACCGTGGGACAGGCCATCAACTATGCCGATCTCGGTGCGATATTTGAGCATCGGGGGCAGCTCGACTCCGCATGGACCTATTATCGCATGTCGATGCAGCACAACTGCGAGGCCGGCAGCACCTTGGGCATCGCGCTTTGCCACACCTATTATGGCTCACTTTATGAGAAATCGGGGCAATATGACAAGGCCAAGACAGAATATGAGACAGCCTATCGGCTGATGCACGCCTCCCGCAACAGGTGGCATGCGCTGAGCAGCCTTGTCGCGCTTGCCGAGATCCACTATGCCACCGGCGATGACCGGCAGGCCAAAGCCTATCTCGACCGTGCCTACACACAGGCGCGTGCCATTGGGTCGACAGAGCATCTCGGCGTGGTTTCCATGATGTACTACACCGGAAGGATGCGCCGTCGCAGCCATTCGGCCCTTAAGCGCATGTCATCCATCCGCGAGCAGTTTTATACCAACGTCACCCATGAGTTTCGCACGCCCCTGACCGTGATACTCGGCCTGAGCGACGAACTGCAGAAAGACGCCGCCGACGAGGCCGAGGTGAGGGTCAAGGCCCACATCTTCGAGCCGTTCTATCAGGGAGAGGGCGACCCCCGCCATGTGGGCACGGGCGTGGGGCTGTCTCTCGTGAAACAAGTCATGGATGCCGTCGATGGCGAAATCACGGTGCAGAGCACGTTGGGACAGGGCACCACCTTCCATCTCAGCATACCCATCGTGAACAAGGGCAGACTGCCCGTCATCGTCGATGCCGATGCCGACAGGTTGCCGCAGCGCGCCCAAGCCGTCATGCCTGCAGACTCTTATTCGGGCGAGGGTGCTCCTCGGCTACTCATCGTCGAGGATAATAACGACATTGCCACATACATCGGCTCGCATTTTGCGCCCGCCTTCTCGCTGTCGTTTGCCGCCAACGGCAGTGACGGGTTAGACAAAGCCGTGGAGCAGGTGCCCGACCTCATCATCACCGACCTGATGATGCCCGGCATGGACGGATTGGAACTATGCCGCAGGGTGCGCGCCAACGACATCATCAACCACCTTCCCATCATCATCATCACGGCCAAGCCCACCGACGAAGACCGCGTGAAGGGTATCAGGGCCGGTGCCGATGCCTACCTTGTCAAGCCGTTCGACGGCGACGAGCTGCGTGCCAGCGTGGAGAAGTTGCTCGAGAGCCGCAGGCTGTTGCGAGAGAAATACGCGCGCCACACGGACGAGCGACCCGAAGACCCGCTCATGGGCACCACGCCCTACCGCGATGCCGACATGCGGTTTCTGGGCAAGGTGGTCGATGCCGTTTACCAGCAGCTCAACCGCGGTCGCGAGGTCAGCGTGCCATTCGTTGCCTCGACAGTGTCGATGAGCAGCAGTCAGCTCTACCGAAAACTGATGGCACTCACCGGCCATACGCCCGCGGCCTACATTCAGCGCGTCAAGATCAAGCTGGCGATGAACCTGCTCGACCGTGACCCTGCCGTCAGTTTTGCCGCCGTGGCAGAGCGGTGCGGATTCGATACCTATCCCAATTTCGTGCGGTCGTTCAAGAACGTGTGTGGCATCACGCCCACGGCGTATCGCAAGAAGTCGCGACAGCTCGACAAATCCTGATTCTACCGCCATAGCGTGCATCCTCACGGTGACACCCATTCGGTCTTTGGGCGTGCCGCATGGCGATTTGTTGTCAGGAAATTGTCATGAAATCGGGGGGTGCCCGGATGCTCGTTCCGGCACCGATGGTACACGCAGAATGGTCTGTCGTGAGGTTACTTTATCAGCATTTTGTCGCCGTGCCGGACTAATGCCGGCTTGCAGCGCGCGCGATCGGACCTCTTTCGCGGCATGCGGGAACTTCGGTCGTCTTGTGTTTCGTGCCTTTTCCGGGGCGTTTGTCGTGGGTGCTCTCACGATAAAGGCCCGATTGTGTGACGATTACTATCTTTTCGCGTCGCGATTGGGGCTTTATCGCTATGCGAAAAGATAGTAATCGCGACGGCGGTGGGGCAGGGGCGTGGCCGGATGGCATGTCTCTGTATTTAACAAGCTGACATACAGCAAATTGCGAAACGGGCTTATTTTCGGCGTATTTGCGCACCGATAGCCTCTCGGTGGAGAATATTCAAATCTCAGAGCAACTTTTGTCAAGTAGTTTCTTCGGTTATTCTGCCTTGTGCCGGTGGGGGTTCGCCGTGCCGCCACGGTGTATGTTTTTCTTTGCGCGGTGATGTTTTTATCGCTCGCCCGGCAACCCTCGTGCCATTGACGAAGCGGCCGCGCACCATCTCGGAAAAGACGATACGCGGCCCATGAGGTTGGATCAGTGTGTTACAGAATTACTCGCTCTTGATGGTCTCTACGAAGAAGGAACCGTTGTCGATGAGTCCCTGCACGAAAACCGGCACGGTCTTCTCGCGATTCCAGTCTCTCTGCAGTTCGCAGATATACTGAGTGACCGAGGTGAGCTGTACGCCGGCCTGCTTCATGCGCCGCAACGCGGTGTCGTGGGCCACCTTAGACGTGCCGCCCACGGCGTCGACGATGGTATAAACCTCATAGCCCTCTTTGACGAGGTCCATTGCCGGGAAGGCGAGGCAAGCCTCTGTCCACAGGGCACAGATCACCAGTTTCTTGCGGCCGAGAGCCTTCACGGCATCCTGAAAGCCCTTGTCCTCCCATGAGTTGATGGAGGTGCGGTCTATGGTGGGCTGTCCGGGCAGGGCCTCGCGAATCTGCGGTATGGTGGGCTTGTTACGTCCCGACTCCACATTGACGGTGGTCAGCACGATGGGAATGTTAAAACCTTTGGCCACACGGCACACGTTGGCAATGTTTTTCACCAGCTGCTCACGGTCCATAGACGTGATGGAGTGTACCTGAATGGGCTGATAGTCGATAACGATCAACGCTGAATTTTCGGGTGTCAACAAATGATCTGTCTTGAGATCTCTGATTGGAACAATGCTACTCATATTTTCATCGATTTTAAAAAGTTATACATTTTCCGACGCATAAACCCGAGGTTTATCGTGCGGTAGTTTTACGCAGGCAAAGTTCTGCATAATTTTTTGATGCCCGATGTTCCATTGCTGACTTAGATTGGTTAAACACTGACCTGCCCTTGCGGCAAGCACCTTCTTTGAGAGCTTCGGGTCTTGTCAAGCCAATGTATATGGGCTGTCCGGCCATTGGGAAGCCTTGGGGCGCAAATAGCAAAAAAATATATTAAAACTACGGTGATGTAAGAACTATTGCTTAATTTTGCATCGGCGTTGCACGGGCTTGCTGCTTGTCTGCGCTTGAGAACCCCATTCGCATGCAAGGCCTATCACACATGACAACAAGACTACACCATAAAGATATATACGACACGATGTTGATGACCGATGAAAGGATGTATCGTTTTATCAATTTGGATAATCTGACCCGGCAGTTGCGTTGCCATAAGACGCACTCGGGGCTTTTTTTCTATATGCTCATCATGCGGGGGAGCGCGGATAGCATCATCGATTGCAAGGAGTATGCGTTCGGTTGCAATGACCTGATGCTCATTGCGCCGGCCATGACGTTCTGCTTTCGGCGGGTGAGTGCCGATTTCAAGGCCTACGGGCTGTATATGGCCCCGGGTTTTTCGACTCGTTGCAGTTGGTGGGCTATGCCTACAAGCAGCTTTTCGCCACGAAATATGTCACGCCCGTGATTCGCCTGAACGGCACAGAGATGGACAATGTGCGACAAACGATGAAACTCATGGCCGAGGCGCTGCCTTCGTGCCGAGCCCATGATATGCTCGGCCACTTGGTGAACTATCTCACGCTGCGCATCGCGGATATTCTCCACGACCGCGCAATAGACCTTGCGGGGGTGGTGAGCCGCCCCGACGAACTGTTCAGGCTGTTTCGCAGGATGCTTGCCGAGAACTATAAGTTGGGCCACAGCATCTCCTATTACGCGCGACGGCTCAACGTCTCGGAGGCATATCTGTCTCGGGCGGTGCGCAAGGTATCGGGAAAGACCATCAATCACTATATCACCACGACACTGTTGGCCAAAGCCAAGCATGAGTTGATATTCCCCGACTTGACCATCAAGGAG
>DBQL01000082.1:0-745 GCA_002305235.1 Prevotella sp. UBA1395
CTTTATTTAGTGACGGGGAGAAATGAAATCATCGAAATGCTTTAGTCATCATGTATCTTTTAACTCTCTAATCCTCTTGCAGCCCTGTTTCCTGCATTGTTCGGTAGTATTGTCAGCGTGTTTACGGCATTTCATGTCGACGGTGTCTGTCCGTCTCATTGCGCGTATTCCTCAAAATGCTCCTGCCGTGCTTCCATGTCTGTAGCCGGCATGTCCGCACGTAAACGCCGCATGGTTCGCAGCAGTTGGCGTTGGCAGGTAGTACTGTATGAAAGATGTATGATCGCTATATTTTACTGTCGGGACAATGATGTCAATTACAGAATGAAGTCATCCTTTATATCGTGATATACTCGCATCGCTTTCCGGTAGTCGCCGGAAAATTATGAATTTTATCTCGAACCCGCAAGGGAATTATCAAAAAATACACTTATTGTTAACATATTATACATTTCGATAGTTGCCATTATATGCCGTGCAACAGTTGTGTATTGGGTGTTTCAATTGTTTGAACATCAGTTGTTTGTGAATTTTTTTAATGATGTTTTGTCTCTGTTTTGCATGATACTGTACTTGTTTTCCCGTCATGCAACACCGTTGGGAAGAGGATTTTCAGGATAAAGCAAACGGTAAAATGGCAGAACAGGACAATATATCAAACATGGATATGAAAGAAAAACTCACCGTTTGGCACTCAAGGAAAACCACTGTAACATCTGTTAAATATCGATGAAATAAATTGAAT
>DBQL01000082.1:830-2899 GCA_002305235.1 Prevotella sp. UBA1395
TTTTTGTTGCGATAGCTATCTGATCGTCGCGCGAAAAGGCCCGTTTCACGCGTCGAAAACAATGCAATCGTCTCGCGATTACGCCCTAATCGTCAGGGCTTCTGTCGTGATACCGGTTCAAACTCGCCCTTTTTGTTGTTTGAAACCTCATTTTTTCATTGGTCGCAAGCGTAGCAGTGATTTTAAAATTGATGAAGAATATTTACAGGTATCATGGTCGTGGAGCCTTTCGTAAGTTCGTGCGGGGTGGCGCGCGATGTGTCTTGTCGCTACTTGCAACCCCCCTTTCTCCCGAGTCGCGGCCGGCATGTCGCGTATTTCAGGAGAGATTTTTCGCATAATCACGCCTGAAGTGTTGCCGCAATGAGAAAAAAATCCTATTTTTGCGTCATACGTCCCCGAGGCCACCCCATCCTCATGACATGACANNCGCGCGGCCTGTCGTGTGTCACACTGCCCGGCAGCGTGTGCCCGGCAAGGACGTAGAGCATAGAGATGACATCAAAACCAATATCAATGAAGCAAGTTCTATTATCATCCGTGGCCCTGCTGTTTGCGGCATCGGCCGCATGCGGGCAGCCGGTAGAGGTGAGAACCACCCTTGGCGTGCTGCAAGGTACCGACGAGTCGGGTGTCAAAGTGTTCAAGGGCGTGCCCTATGCCGCCCCTCCGGTGGGTGCCTTGCGCTGGCGTGCGCCACAGCCCCCACAGGCATGGCAGGGTGTGAGACCCGCCACCGACTACGGTCCCGACCCCATGCAGGAGCCGCTCTATGGAGACATGCGGTTTGGTGCCGCGCGCAAGAGCGAAGATTGCCTATACCTTAATATATGGACCCCGGCCAAGACGATGACCGAGCATCTGCCCGTACTCATCTATTTCAACGGTGGCGGACTTATCGCCGGCAGTGGCAGCGAGCCGCGATATGCCGGCGCGGCGATGGCGCGCCGTGGCGTTGTGACCGTGACGGCCAACTATCGTGAGGGCATCTTCGGGTTTTTCGCCCACCCGCAGCTGTCGGCCGAGACCGATTATAAAGGGTCGGGCAACTACGGATTCATGGACCAAGCGGCAGCCATCGCATGGGTGAGGCACAACATCGAAGCCTTTGGCGGCGACTCGTCACGCATCACCATCATGGGCGAATCGGCCGGTTCGATGTCGGTCAGCGTGCTGATGGCATCGCCCCGCAGCAGAACGCTCTTTGCGCAGGCAATGGGTTCGAGCGGCTCGGCAATGGCTTTTGCCCCCGCCGTCACGCTGAGAGAGGCCGAGAGGGCGGGCGAGCGCAAGATGAGGGCGATGGGCTGTCGCAGCATCAAAGAGCTGCGTGAGCTTCCCGCCGAGGAGTTGTTGCGGCGTGCCGCCGTGCGGTCGATACCGCCGGTGGTGGTCGATGGCTGTTTCATGCCCGAGCAGCCGATGGACATCTACTGCCGTGGCGAGCAAGCCAAGGTGCCGTTGCTCGTGGGCAGGAATACTGCCGAGAGCACGGCCGACTATTTGTTGCGCGGGCAGGAACCATCGGTAGAGAATGTGAGGACCGCCCTGCGAACACTCATGGGCGACAGCACCGACCGTGTGCTCGCCCTCTATGGCATCGACAGCGACGACGCGGTGAAGGGCGACGCGGGCACAGCTCTCGGGTCAGACGTGTTTATCGCCTTTGGCACATGGCGATGGTGGAATCTGCATTTGCAAACCTCCGGACAGCCGGTGTATCGCTATCTCTATGGCAGGGCGCGCCCGGCCAAGAGGGTGGGCGACGCGCGCACACCGCCCCAAGGAGAGCGGGGGGCTGTGCATTCGGCCGACATCGAGTATGCGATGGGCAACCTGCCCACCAACCGCGTGTTCGACTGGCAGCCCGAAGACTATATCGTCTCCGACCAAATGGCGGGCTATTACGCCAACTTTGTGAAAACCGGAAACCCCAATGGGCCGGGATTGGCAGAATGGCCGGTGAGCGATGGCACCGAGACAACGCCCGTGCTCTATATCGATACCCGTAGCACGGTGAAGACAGATGTCACGGCAGAGCGGCGATACCGCTATTTGGACGGGCTGTT
>DBQL01000082.1:2948-5665 GCA_002305235.1 Prevotella sp. UBA1395
TTTTTCATAAAAAAAGAGAAAAGAATGGCACGAAAATTGATAGTACACGGTAAATGCGTTATATTTGCAAACCGATAAGACAACAAACCCAAACAAAGATAAATTATGGAATTACAAGAATTGGAACAATTGGTACGCGAGCGTAATGTCACGTTATCTACGGCGTTTCCCGCTCTGATGCGTAAAGTATATGTGTGGATGACGATGGCCTTGGGCATCACGGCCCTGAGTGCTTACGGCGTGGCATCCAACCCCAATATGCTGCAACTCATCTACGGCAACAGCATGGTGATATGGCTGTTGATCATCGCCGAGCTGGGCTTGGTGATGTATACCACTGCTCGCATCGACAGGCTGTCGCTCACAACAGCCACCACACTGTTCGTAATCTATTCCGCTCTCAACGGCATCACGCTCTCGTCTGTATTCCTCGCCTATGCGATGACGACCATCGGGCAGGTGTTTGTGATTACCGCCGGTACGTTCGCGGCGATGGCGGCATACGGCTATTTCACCAAGACCGACCTCTCCAAGATCGGCAATATCCTCTTCATGGCACTCATCGGACTGGTGATCGCCACACTGGTGAACCTGTTTATGAAGAGCGCTATGCTCGACATGGCGCTGAGTTACATCGGCGTGCTGATCTTTGTGGGCCTCACGGCATGGGACAGTCAGAAGATCAAGGTGATGCTTGCCACCCGGCAGGACGTGGGCGAGACCTCGCAGAAGATTGCCCTCATGGGTGCCCTGACGCTGTATCTCGACTTCATCAACCTGTTCCTCTATCTGCTTCGCATCTTCGGAAGAAGCAACGATTGATGGGAGCTTGCCGCATCGGCGGCGGGCCGTGGTCCCGCCCGCGGTCGGCCGGGCATGTGGAGACACCATATATAATCCGCAACATCTGTTCGCAGGTGTTGCGGATTTTTGTTGTGTGTCGGGCTTTCAGTCTGTTCTCGCGGTTGTTTGTTCTCACGCGGACGACACAGATGACGCAAATTCGCGAGATGGTTTTTCACGGAGAGGGCATGGAGGTGGCGTAATGCAGATTTTCCCGGACGGGCCGCAAGATTTTTGAAAGAAAAGTAGTAAGTTTGCGGAAGAGAAAGACCATAACTCATGCTTCACAACAAATTCGTGGCTTTGCTCACGGGCATGGCCTTTTGGCTTGCGCCATGCGGCCTTCGGGCACAATATTTTTCAAACATTCCGCTGGCTACCCGGCCACAACTGCCGGTGGCACAGGTACATGCCGTGGTGCGCGACGGCGAGGGGTACGCGTGGTATGCCACCTCCGGCGGACTGTGTCGCGACAACGGCTATCAGGTCGACGTTTTTCGCATGCGACAAAACGACGGGGGTGTGATGCGCTCGAACAACATCGTGTGCTTGGCAACAATGGGCGACAGGTATCTGCTCTTTGGCACCGACAAAGGACTTTACCGTATCGACAAGACAAGCTATCAGGTGTCGGAGGTGTCGCTGCCACGTGGCGCGGGACCTCGTATCGACGCGCTGTTGGTGACGGGAGACGGCACGCTGTGGGTGGCCGCAGGCAAGATGGTGGTGAGGATGGATGGCCGACGTGGCGAACAGACCGCCTATCCGTCGGCGATGGTCACCGCACGGCTCTACGAAGACCGTGCGGGAGCCGTGTGGCAGATGTGCTGGAAAGGCGGCCTGAGACGGATAATGCCTCATGAAAACCGCTTCAAGACGATGCCGTGGTCGGTGGAGGGCTGGCCCTCGGGTATGGTGGACATGGGGCGCGGACGATACTTGGTGAGCACGTACGGACGCGGGGTGGTGGACTATGATGCCCGTACCGGAATGGCGACGGAATGCCTTGCCACTCTCGGAGACGATGCTGACGGCAATGATGTGATCAGTATGGTGTATGATGAGCGTATGGCACTGCTGTGGACCACCACCATGAATGACCTCAAGGGCTACCGGGTGGCCGGCCGGAAGCTCATGCTCTTGGAGACGGGCGCATTCCTGCCACCGGGAAAGAAGATTCTCGACCAGCTCACGATAGACCGCTACGGACAACTGTGGGTGCCCGGTTTCACTCCCGCGACTTTCGTCTTGGTTCCCGGCATGGGTGGCATGCGCCGCATGGCCGTGCCTGAAATGAGAACCGCCACAGGCTATCCGCCATTGCTCGACCGCATGGTGGAAGACGGGGAGGGCTATTACTGGATATGGCAGGGACGGCGAGGGCTGGCGCTATATCATGAGGGCCGGCATCTACTGTTCATCCATGAGGCGGGCGGCACAATGCCCGCGCATGTGGAGCGCACACTGCGACGATGTGCCTCACGCCCCGGGATATGGGCCACCGAAGGCTCGAGGCTCTACCACTTGTGGCACGACGGCATGAAGATGGGGGCGGAACAGGTGGCCGACCTTAGGGTAGGACGTATCATGGCCGTGGCTGAAGACAACGGGGGAAACCTCTATATGTCTACCACCAAGGGGATGTGGCGCGTGAACCCGGCCACGAAACGTGTGCACAGGCTGTTGAGCGCGAATGACTTGGCAGAGAATATGCTGGTGGTGGGCAACGGGACGGGCTATGCCCTGACTACCGACGGACAGTTGTGGACGACGGGTCCGACGGGACGTGCGGTGAAAGTGAGGTCGGGCGGACACAGGCTCACGGCCTTGGCAATGGCCCCCGACGGCACGTTATGGGTGGGCACCGGCACCGG
>DBQL01000147.1:0-356 GCA_002305235.1 Prevotella sp. UBA1395
TCGCCGGTGAACGTCACTTCAAGGGCTTTGCCCTGTGCCTTGTTGAGCAGATTCTTATCTGTGAGCTTAAGGGTGGCATTGCCCTTGGCATTCCAATGTGCCGGACCTTTGGCATCGTCTTCAAAAGAGCGGTTGCGAACAAGCTCGGCATACAGGCCGCCATCGGCAGCATGGTTGATATCTTCATAGAAAATGCCGTAAAGCATCGGCGAAACCTGCGGACCCAACCGGGCCGCGTCAAGGTCGACGGTGACCTGTGCCGAAGCACTGCCCGCACCCATCAGCAGTGCTGAAAATAAGAGATGTCTTGCTTTCATGTCTGGTTTAAGAATTATTTTGAAAGTTGATAGAAGTTG
>DBQL01000147.1:443-1096 GCA_002305235.1 Prevotella sp. UBA1395
GGTTAATATGTAAAGAAAAATACTTACCTTTGCATCGCTTTATGAAAAAAATAATGTTTAACAAGCGCTCTGCGCTCGTCTTCAAGCAGTTCAATCGTAAAGGCTACAGTCTCTTTGCCGCCTTGGGCAAGGAGGTGCTTATCGGTGTACTCAGCGTTCCGACGCTGGCCTACGCCAAAGCCGACGGCATCAGTACCCGTCCGCTTGCCGAGACCGACTCGATCAGCTTTGAAGAGCAGCGCCTCGATGAAGTCCGCATCATGGGCTCCATAGCGCCGCTGACCGCGCTGCAGTCAGCCAAGATGGTCGATGTCATCACCCGCGATGACATTGCTCGTGCCCAAGTGCAGACCATCAACGATGTATTGAAATTAGCCACCGGCGTGGATGTCCGTCAGCGTGGTGGCTTTGGTGTTCAGACGGATATCTCCATCAATGGCGGAACCTTCGACCAAATCACCATTCTATTGAATGGTATGCCGCTGTCCAGCCCGCAGACAGGTCACAACGCCGCCGACTTCCCGGTTTCTTTGTCAGACATCGAGCGCATAGAAGTGCTCGAAGGCGCGTCGGCACGTATCTTCGGTGCCACGGCTTTCAGTGGAGCGATCAACATCGTGACCAAGACCGACAGTCGGAGCAATGTGCGTGTG
>DBQL01000147.1:1138-3342 GCA_002305235.1 Prevotella sp. UBA1395
CTCTCGGGAGGCTATGTGCAAAGTGACGGAGGAACCGATAATTCCGATTTCAAGAAACGTCGCGCATACTATCAAGGTGCTTTGGCCGCACGGGGTGTTGACCTCGACTGGCAAGCCGGTCTGACCTCGCAAGACTATGGTGCCAACACGTTCTACTCGGCCAAGTTTCCCAACCAGTATGAGGAGACCCGACGATTCATCGCCTCGGTGGGTGCCACCGTGCGACCCTTCGAGACGAGCGACAACAACCGTCTTGCCCGATTGGAGCTTCGACCCATGATCTACGGGCATCGAGACCTTGACCACTACCAGCTCACGAAAGGCAAAGAGGGTGCGTCGTCGGGCGAGAACTATCATCGCACGGATGTCTACGGGGCATCGCTCACCCTCAATTTCGACTGGATGGCCGGCAAAACGGCGGTCGGGGCGGATATCCGCAAGGAGCACATCCTCTCTACCGCATACGGCGATGTGCTGGACGAAAGTCAATGGAAAGACATCAAGGGCACCGAGAGGCAATATTCGCGCGAGGGCAACAGAACCAACACCAGCCTGTTCTTGGAACACAACATCATCATGGGCGGCCTCACGCTGTCGGCCGGACTGATGGCCAACAAGAACACCGGACTTGATGAGGACTTCCGGTTCTACCCCGGCATAGACCTGAGCTATCGGCCCAATGACCACTGGAAGGTCTACGCCAGCTGGAACAAGGCGCTGCGCGTGCCCACCTATACCGACCTTTATACCAACAACTCGGCACAGCAGGGCGACCTCGACCTCAAGCCGGAGCGCAACTCTACGTTCAAGGCCGGCACAAGATATCGCACACGAGGCTTTGAAACGACCGTCAGCGCATTTTACAGTCATGGCACGAACATGATCGACTGGGTGTACGAAACCGCCGCCTCAACCAAGTATCATGCCATGAATATCGGCAAATTAGACAACATGGGGTTCAGCATAGACACCAAGACCAACCTCTCACAACTGCTGAAACTCCATACCCCCGGCGAGCCTGTAATGCTGAAGGTGGGCTATGCCTATATCCACCAAAAACATGAGACCGTGCAGGAGATCTATCGTTCGCTCTACGCCTTGGAGTATCTCCGCCATAAGTTCGTGGCCGAGCTATCCCATCCGATAGTCTCCCGCCTGTCGGCCTCATGGGCTTTCAGGTGGCAACAGCGCATGAACGGATATACGCCCTACGGCAAGTTGGACGGCAAGCTCTCTTGGACGGAGCGCACATGGCAACTCTATGTGAAGGCCGACAACATCACCTGTCATCGCTATTACGACCTCGGCGCCGTGAGACAGCCCGGCCTGTGGATCATGGCCGGAGGCAATATCAAAATAAACCTTTAATAAAAACAAATATTTTCAAGCGGGTATGTCGGCAACGGCATACCCTTTTTTGTGATACCGCTTCACACGGGCAAGGCATCAAGCACCTGTCGGAAGCTCCACGGCAAGACGATGGCGCCCCTCTCCCACTTCACACGTCAGCCCGCAACAATCTCTGCGACACACCCTCGGGAAACCCCGGAAAAAACATCATTATCGCATGCCTTTGCGAAAGCTATCTAATCGCGTCGCGATTACTATCTTTTCGTCTCGCGATTACTATCTTTTCGCGGCACGATTAGATAGCTTTCGCGAATACAGTCAAACATGATTCATAAAGCGTTTATTATCAACACTTTGAAAAACAAACGACATACCTGTTGTTTACCCCTCTTGCCGATACCGTCAGGAGATGTCAAGCAGGCCCAGACGAGAAGAAAATGGCGTTAAGGATATACCCGTCAAAACTCCGAAAAGCACGGCAAACAAAAAACGGAATGCACCGATGTGCATTCCGTTTTATCTTTTCAATTTCAATGAATTCTCAATGCTTACCATTTCATCGCAAAACAATTTGTCGACCTGAAGTTTCTTCTCGACCTGCGAACAACTGTGAATGACCGTTGAGTGGTCTCGGTTTCCAACCAGTTTGCCTATCCTGCTGGCCGGCATCTTGGTGTATTTCTGCGCAAGATACATGGATACCTGCCGCGCCTTCACATAGTCTTGCTTGCGACATTTGGAGTTGACCTGAGCCGGGGTGACATTGTAGTGCATGCAAACCTTATCCATGATATCATCGATGGTCAACGGCTCGTCGTCTACTTTGACGGCCCTTTTGATCACGCGCTCGGCCA
>DBQL01000147.1:3414-4691 GCA_002305235.1 Prevotella sp. UBA1395
TCTCCAAGATGTCAACACAAAGCTGCGTATTGGGCTTTTCCAACTCCGCGATCAGTCCGCATGAGAATCGGGTGAGCAAGCGGTCGGGCATGCCCTTGAGGTCGACAGGGGGGCGGTCGGAAGCCAAGATGATGCGCTTGCCGTTACGGAAAAGGTGGTTGAAGATGTGGAAAAAGGTCTCTTGGGTCTTTGAGACGTTCACCCACTCTTGAATATCGTCGACAATGAGCATGTCGATGGTTTGATAAAACCCGATGAAATCGTTGACCGAGTTTTGCAAGACAGCATTGGTAAACTGCACCTGAAAGAGTCTTGCGCTGATATACAGCACTCGCTTTTGAGGGTATAGCTGTTTGGTCTTGAGTCCGATGGCATTGATGAGATGAGTCTTTCCGCATCCCGACGGACCGAAGATGAACATCGGATTGAACTGCGTGGTGTTGGGATGTTCGGCAATCGACATTCCCACCGAGCGCGGTAACTTGTTGCTGTTGCCCTCGATATAGTTAGAAAAAGAGAGGTGCGGGTTGAGTTGCGAGTCTATTTGCTGTGGCTGCGCAGCATCAAGAACAGTGGGACTTTGGTTGGCTTTGGTACGTGCCGTCTGCTTTTCCAAAGTCTCTGATGTCTCCGCCTCGATGTCCTGCGAGAGATTATGCTCCTTATCGGTCACGACACGATAAGACAATCCGATGTTCGTACCAAAGCAATGGTGAAGCACTTTGCCCAAAAGCCCCACAAAGTTCTCCTCCAAATACTCATACACGAAAGGGCTGGGTACTTGAACTAAAATCATCTTTCGAGACTCATCAAAGTTCTCAAAGACGATCGGCTTGAACCAAGTGTTATATATTTGCTCGGTGACATTCTTGCGGATGAGCGCAAGCGCATTGTCCCAACGAGCATTAGGACTTACATTCATTAGCAACGGTGTTTAGGGCTTTGCCTTTTAGGCGACCTGTCTTAGTCTTATTGCAGATGCAAATTTAGCAAAGTTTTCCCTTATGCGCAAATTATTGAATAGGATATTTCAATGGGATGACTGTCATAACTCGCTATTTATTTGGCAATTACAGACAATGTAACGACACACGACAGAATGACAAGTAAAGAAAATCGTAAGTTTCTGATATAGAAACACATACCCTGTCGTGTCACATTTCGTGCCCATGATGTGAAACATTATTGAAAAACCGATAAGCAACATCAAAAAAAACGACTTCCGAGAATTCGAAAGTCGTGAAACATATAAATAACCTATTTAGACGATATTTAAA
>DBQL01000155.1:0-3797 GCA_002305235.1 Prevotella sp. UBA1395
GCCACATTCATCTGGCAACCGTAGGTTTCGATATATAATTTCTTACTCATTTTGAATCTTTTACGTTAAGTTTGCAAAGGTACGAATATTTCATCACATTCGCCGGGAAACCATCATAAATTAACTTCTCGACGCCAATGAGGATATATCATTGCACAAATGGGACAGCGGTAGGGAGCCGTCTCCACGCCGCGGCCCTGCGAAAAGGCTTTTTTCGCAAGATTACCACAGCGTGGTAACGGCATTACCACGTCGTGGTAACAACATTACCACAGCGTGGTAATATGGCCGGAAAATAAGGATGGGAGCGTTGAAGAGATGGGGCGAAGGGTCA
Organism: Prevotella sp. UBA1395; assembly: GCA_002305235.1. Lineage (GTDB taxonomy): Bacteria > Bacteroidota > Bacteroidia > Bacteroidales > Bacteroidaceae > Prevotella. Next base: position 335 of record DBQL01000155.1, read on the forward strand.
TTTCGATGCCTTTCGCACACGCTTGTCACGCGAGACAAACGCCCAAAAAGCATAGAAGGCCGCTCCGGTGAGCAGTCCGCCGAAGACGTCGATGGCATAATGGGCGCGGATATAGACCGTGGCCAAGCAGATGAGCGACGCGAACGGCAGGAGGATGAAGAAGAGCTTGCGGTTGCCCGAGCGCCATGCCAGCAGCATACATACCACCGAGATGCCCACGTGTGAGCTGGGGAACGCTGCCGTGGGCCGCTCGCCGGAATCGTGGGCGGCGGCTACCAACCGGTAGAAGATGCCGTCTTTATAGCCGGGCGAGGGCAACATGTCAAGATGGGTGCGGAAATAATCGCCCACATCGGGAAACACCCCGCGGGCGATTTGGTCGATGCCCACGGCTTTATAGTAATACATCGGACCGGTGACGGGCAGGAAATCGTAGATGAGATAGAAGGCGAAGAACGAGGCGAAGATGATGAATGCCGCACGCTCGAAATCCTTGTATCGACAGAAGAAATAATAGAATACCACGGTGGCGATGATCGGAAAATAGCTCGCGTAGGCCATGTCCATCAGCTCGCTCATCCATATCTGCGGCCAATCCTCGCAGAAGGTGAGGGCGGGCTGAAAGCCAAACAGTGCCTGCTCGGCCCGCGCGAAATGATGGTCGAGGTTGGGGAAGAGGCAGTTGAGATGGTAGGTGTCGGTGTACCACCAGCCGAGCATGACGAGTTGCGCGACGACGCGCAGCAATCTTGTGACCCTGCACGGCACGAGACGGAAGACGGTCCACATGCCGAGGGTGATGAACACAAATCGCAGGCGACCCCATATCATGGCATCGGGATGCTGGATTTTGGTCATGCCGAAGAGCACGACGAGAAGGGTCACCAGCGCATAGGCGATGATGATCCACTCCAATCCGAGAAGCCCTTTGGGGGCTTTCTTTTCCAATTCAAAGTATTTCTTGAGATTCATGCTTACCAAAAGCCGTTAGAGCCAGCCGTTTTCCTTATACCAAGCCACCGTGTGTCTCACACCTTGTCGCAGGTTGAAATGAGGGTGATAGCCCAGCTCGTCGCAGGCCGGCTCAATGTTGCACCGCCAATTGCGCTGCTTGAGAATATTGTATTTATCATGATTGAGGGCTGTGCTGCGGCCCGTGGCCCGCCCGATGTATTCGCCGGCAAAGGTCACGACCTTGAGTACCCACAGCGGGGCCTTGACGCGCAGCCACCACGGACGACCCAACTCCTCGTGGATATAGTCGCTGAACGTGCTGCTTTGGTACACGTTGCCGTCGGAAAGGAAATATTTGCGCCCCGACATGCCGCGGTCGAGGGCGAGGAACACGGCCTGCACCACATCGTCGACATAGACAAAGGTGATGTCTTGCCGCTTGTAGCCCACGCTGAAATCGACATGCCCCTTGATGCTTTTGGCCATGAGAAAGTAGTCTTTCTCACGCGGTCCGTACACGCCGGTGGGCCTCAACACGATGTAGTTGAAGTCGTTGCCGATGGAGTCGAGAAACTGCTCGGTCTTGAGTTTGCTCTTGCCATAGAGGGTGTTGGGGCGCGGGGTGTCGGTCTCCTCGATCTCCTGATAGGGTCGCTGCTCGCGGATGGCGCCGAACACGCTGAGCGAACTGAGGTAGATGAAGCGTTTCAGGGGCATGCGCAGCTTGAGGATGGCATGTACAAGATTGACCGTTCCCTGATAGTTCACCTTGAAAAAATCGTCGGCATGGATGCTCTTGGTCACCCCGGCAGCATGCACGATATAGTCGAAATCGTGGCCGCGGAGCTGCTCGGTGAGCCTCTCCTCGGACGAAAAATCAAGTTCGATGAAATGGATACGATGGTCTTGCAGATACTCTCGAGAACTGCTCCCGCGCACTGCTGCCCATGTTTCAAACCCTTGGCGCAGTGCCTCCTCCACGATAAAACTGCCAATGAAACCGCTGGCACCGGTGATGAGTATCGTCATAATTATCAAGTGACAAAGTTACTACATTTTCGATGAATTGCAAAATAATCAAAATGAAATTAGGATTGTTCGATTCTTTTTTGTTAATTTGCATATCAGTGTATTTTACTTAAAAACAATTATATATGGGAAAAGCAAAGAAAGGCGGCAAGCGCATGACCAAGAAGCAGCTGGCCGAGATCATCGAGCAGTTCTTCTCATCGCAGCCCGGGAAAACCATCTCGTTCAAAGAGATCTTCCGCACGCTGCGCCTCAACACTCATCCTCTGAAGATGCTGGCCATCGATATCATGGAAGAGATGGCTTGGGACGACTTCCTGTCGAAAGAATCCGACAGCTCCTACTCGCTCAACACGAAAGGACAGGTGCAGGAAGGCCGGTTTATCCGCAAGTCGAACGGCAAGAACTCGTTCATTCCCGACGGCGACGACAAGCCGGTGTTCGTGGCCGAACGCAACTCGATGTCGGCACTCACCGGAGACCGGGTGCGGGTGTCGTTCATGGCCCGGCGGCAGAAACACATCAAGGAGGCACAGGTCATCGCCATCTTGCAGCGTGCCAAGGACACCTTTGTGGGCAAGCTGCGCGTGGGCAAGGACATCGCGTTCTTGGTGCCGCAGAACGACAACTTGGTGCACGACGTGCTTATTCCCAAGAACAAGCTCAAGGGAGGCAAGGACGGCGAGAAAGCTCTCGTGAAGATAACCCACTGGCCCGACGCCGAGCATCGTAACCTCGTGGGCGAGGTGACCGACGTGCTGGGCGAGAGCGGCGACAACGATGTGGAGATGAACACCATCCTCGCGCAGTACGGACTGCCCTATAAATACCCGAAAGCCGTGGAGGATGCCGCGAAGAAATTCACCGGAGAAATTACCCCGCAAGACGTGGCCGAGCGCGAAGACTTCCGCCAGACATGGACCTGCACCATCGACCCGGCCGATGCCAAGGACTTTGACGATGCTCTCTCGCTCAAAAAACTGGACAACGGCCTGTATGAAGTGGGCGTGCATATCGCCGACGTTTCCCACTATGTCACGGAGGGAAGCATCATCGACAAGGAAGCCGAGAAACGTGCCACAAGCGTGTATCTCGTGGACCGTACCATTCCCATGCTGCCCGAACATCTCAGCAACTTCGTGTGCTCGCTGCGCCCCGACGAAGAGAAACTCACCTTCAGCGCGGTGTTCGAGCTTGACGAGGATGCCGAGGTAAGGTCGTATCGCATCGTGCACACCATCATCAAGTCGAACAGACGCTATGCCTACGAGGAGGCACAGAAGATCTTGGAGGACAACGGTGTGGTGGATGGCACCGGGCAACCGGCACCGGACCCCAAAGGAAGAGGGTACAAGGGTGACTACGGATGGGAGATATGCACCCTCGACAGACTGGCCAAGAAACTGCGTGAGAAGCGGTTCAAGAACGGGTCGGTGAACTTCGACTCGGAGGAACTGCACTTCGACGTCGATGAGAAGGG
>DBQL01000155.1:3823-4617 GCA_002305235.1 Prevotella sp. UBA1395
AGTGTGGGCAAGAAACAGCGTGGCAAGACACCCAAGGTGCTGCCCTATCGTATCCACGACAATCCGGACCCGCAGAAGATGGAAACCCTCAGGGAGTTTATCTCGAAGTTCGGATACAAGGTGAAAACCGACGGCACGAGGGGCGCGATGGCCAAAAGCATCAACAAACTGCTGGCCGACGTGGAGGGACATAAAGAGCAGAAACTCATCCAGACCATCGCTCTCAGGGCAATGATGAAGGCCAAATACAGTGTGCACAACATCGGTCACTTCGGCCTCGCCTTTGACTACTACACCCATTTCACATCGCCCATACGACGATATCCCGACACCTTGGTGCACCGGTTGCTCACGAAGTATCAGAGCGGAGGCCGATCGGCCAACGAGAAACACTACGAGGAACTGTGTGAGCACAGCTCGGAGATGGAGCAGATCGCGCAGAACGCCGAGCGCGACTCGATCAAATACAAGATGGTGGAGTTTATGGGCGACAAGCTCGGTGAGTCGTTTGACGCTCATATCAGTGGCATCACGAGCTATGGCATCTATGCCGAGATCGACGAGAACCACTGCGAAGGCATGGTGCCCATGCGCGACTTGGACGACGACTACTATGACTTCGACGAGAAAAACTTCCTGCTTCGAGGTCGCAGGCACCACCACAAGTATCAGCTCGGCGACCCCATCCGCATCAAAGTGGCCAAGGCCAACCTTGAGAAGAGACAGCTGGACTTCACCTTGGCAGACCAATAAGCGCGCGTGATGAGCCGGAAACGGCTCCTGTCAGGGGCATA
>DBQL01000155.1:4646-6125 GCA_002305235.1 Prevotella sp. UBA1395
ACGACAACATCGATTTTATACAATACAAAAAACTCTTCTGTGATGGAACAAAACATGAGACGAAAAGACCGGGAGATCTCCGACCGCGACGAATTGCTGGAGGTCATCTCACAATGCGATGTGTGCCGCATCGCCCTGAACGACGAGGACGGCACACCATACATCCTTCCGCTGAACTTCGGGCACCGTGACCACGACGGAAAACTGACCTTATATTTCCACAGTGCGTTGGAGGGCAAGAAGCTGAAACTCATCGAACGTGACGCGCGGGCGGCCTTTGAGATGGACACCCGGCATGAACTGGAATACATTGCCGATAAAGGGTATTGCACCTTTGCCTACGAATGTGTCATGGGCAAAGGTACTATCCGCATCCTTCCCGACGACGAAAAGGCGGCGGCACTCGACATCCTGATGGACCATTACCATCCGGGACAGCACGCATACTATAATCCTGCCTCGATGCCGAGGACCGTGGTCTACTGCTTGGAGGTGGAGGAGATGACAGGAAAACGCAAAAAGCCTCACCACACATGACCATCAAGAACATGTAGGCAATATGATTGCGACGACCGAGAATCACGGGGGCGACGACCAAGAGCCACGATATCGACGACCGAATGTCACGGGAATGCAGCCCGAGCATCATGAAAGTGACGCGCGAGGATGACACGACACGTGCCCGCCGAGAGTGAATATTGCGGGCAGACACACCATGCAAGGGGATATACAAAAGCAAATCCCCATCTCTCCGCAATGGGAGATGGGGATTTGTGCTAACCTAAAAACCTAATCTTAAAATTACCTTAAATAACTAAAAACCTAATGAATTACCTAAAAATCTAATCTTAAACCTAAAAACTAAAAACCTATATGAAACAATCTACTAACCTTAAACCTATTGAATAAGTGTCTTGAGGAATGTCTTCTCGCGAGGACTTGTTTCCTTTTGACAATGCAAAGGTAGGAGGTTTTCGGACAGCTTCCAACTATTTTAGGCTTTTGTTCCTAAAAAACGGGGTTTTCTTGACCTAAATCAAAGGTTTGTGTTCGCACACAAACAAAACACCACTTCCAACCGTTGTCAATCTGACGATAATACCAAGAAATCGTGACCACAATCATAACTCATTGATATAAATCAACTTGAGAATAGGCGGCGACAAAAAAGTGTAAAATTATGTTACCTTGATTCAATAATAACCCCTCTCCGACCGCCATCCCATCGCACAACCTCCCCTACGCGCCGGCAAGAGGCACCCATAACCATTGTTTCAGGCTTCAAACGCGCGCCTATATATAATAAGGTATACAGCCCGTGGCACAACCATGATACCATAGGGTCTGAATAACGCCATCGCTACATCGAGACAGCGAGTTCTCATGGCCAAAAGGCAGAAAACTATATGTATGAAACCACATATAGAGGCATCAAAAACATATTAATGGTAGCATTATAGTGTAAAATGCTACCAAAAA
>DBQL01000015.1:0-1360 GCA_002305235.1 Prevotella sp. UBA1395
GTGAGGTGGGTAAAGATAATAAAAACTCCCCAAAAAATCTTTCGATTCCTTGGGGAGAAAATATCTTAAAGACTCTCGTCTTCGGGCTTCTCGATGTTTCGTGGTGTGGTGAAGCTCTTGCGCTTCTTGCTCAACCATGCAGCTTTTCTCACCTCATAATCTTCGCGATGCCGTTCCAAGAAGTTGTCTGCCATTATTTGAACTTGCTGTAAATGACATTGAGTTTGATCGGACTGTTGGTCGTGGTACCTTTTATCAAGCGCGTACTGGTGAGCCCCATCTCATTGCTCACCTTTGTAATGGTAACCGATGCTGTGGTGGATGTCGTCTTCGTAGTGGTCAGAGATACCGGCACGATGACAACCTTGTTCCAGTTGGGTGATGGGTTGGTTCCCTTGGAGTTATACATGGATGTAATGAGACCGGAGATGTTTCGGAACGTATAACTGTTGGTCGAAGAACTCGAGCCTGCACTGTATCCCCATGTGGCCAGATAGGAGGTGATGTTGTCATTGAGCTTGTTGTTCTCAAAGAAAGTATGGAGTGAGTCCTTGGGAATCATGAGAAGGTTCTGCGGAACATCGAATTCATAGCCGTTATGTACCTTGTTATTGATGCGCTGAAGCTCTATTTTGGCCAAAGATATGTTCTCGGATTCGTGCCCCTTCATGATTTCATCGATGGGAAGTGTAAGCTCCGTAAAGATGCCTGCGGGGGTTTTCAGATAGGTGCAACTGCTGTCGGCAACAAGGTCTTTAATGACATCCTTGCTGTTGGTGATTGTTGTGGTTTGCAAAACCTCTTCTGTTCCCCAAAAGATGGTCAGACCTTGATACACCGTGTCTTTATAGGCGGTAACAAATGAACCGTTTACTGTCTCTGTGTATGCCACCTTGGTTCTGTACTTGAAATACACATCCAACTGCGACCCATCGATGCTAACCATGTTGCCCAAGCCACTTTTGTGCTTGAAGAAGAATCCGGGTACCACATTTTTCCTGAATGTGTACGCATTCTTAAAATTGGTGGGGTCGTCGTAATACTTTTGGAGCACATAGCTTCCGAAGTTGCTATATGTCTTGCCGCCGGTGTCGGTGTATTGTCCGTTGAGCCTGATGGTGATGCTTGGCCAATAGGTAGAGGTGTCGCGTACGCTCTGGGAGACGTTGTAGTCTACAAGATTATATACCTTGTCCTGATGAATTCCATCGGTACGGACATAGCCGTTGGCCATTGGGTCAAAGTTACTGTAATACAAACGGTCCTCGTTCATGGTTTTGCTCATTTCGTAGGCAGTGAGCTTCATGGTCTGTGTGGAGTCGCCATAGAAATCGCTGAAGAACAATTTGAGGACGCAAGA
>DBQL01000015.1:1457-5267 GCA_002305235.1 Prevotella sp. UBA1395
GGGTTGCGTGAAATCACGGAGTCGGCCACGATGGAACGGCTGAATATATCAAAAGTGGCTGTTTGGATAGCAACTCCATTATTAGCTTCGGCAAGTGATGAGCCTATGGTGTCTGTAGAATCATCACAAGCGGTGAGAGCTAAACAAGCGAGTGCGAGACCCGCAATAAACTTCGAGTTCATGAATATGGAGTGGATAAATGATACGTTAGAATAATGGTGGGGTTTATTTCTCACTCAGAATCTGATTGTAAAATGCCTCGTATGCAGGAGCATAGTTTTCGCCCGGATTGTCGAGAACAGGCAACTTTCTCTCCTTGGCATAGTTGAGGAGGTTGTCGTTGACATTTTGTCCGGCCTCAATCACACCGTCGCTATAATCGATGGCCATTTTCCCGAGTTCGAGAAAGTCAAAGTCTTCTGCGTAAGGCTCAAGGAGTTCGGCTTTGGCTTCGCGATATTCCACGCAGCGCTTGAAATTGTTTCCAAGCGAGGTCTTAAGCTGGTTTTGGAACAAGGAAGTAATCACCTTTGATTTAGCAAATGAGGGATCTTCGTGATATACGGTTTTGATGTACAATGGAACCACTGCGGCCATCCATCCTTGACATTGGATGATGTCGGGTGTCCAGCGGAGCTTTCTCACTGTTTCCAACACGCCTCGGGCGAAGAAAATGGCCCGCTCGCCATTGTCGGGATATTCGGCACCGTTCTCATCTTCGGTCATGGCTTGTCGACGAAGGAAGTAATCCTCATTGTCAATGAAGTAGACCTGAAGGCGTGATACCGGAATGCTGGCCACTTTGATAATCAACGGATGGTCGGTATCATCGATAATCAAGTTCATTCCAGACAGGCGGATTACCTCATGCAGTTGACCTCTGCGCTCGTTGATAGCACCCCATTTGGGCATAAAGGTCCGGATTTCAAATCCACTTTCTTGTATTTTCTGTGGCAGATCGCGTCCCATCGTTGATAATTCCGATTCCGGGACGTACGGAGCAATCTCCTGATTAATGAACAGTACCTTCTTTTTGACCATTGTACAATTTCCCTAATTTAATAATTTGCATACAAAGGTACGAAATATAATTGACAATACACCTGATTTTGCATCAATTCACACAAAATCAGGTGTATTTTAGTTCATTTAGAACATTCTGAATATCAGATGTTCTTCAAATGTGCGGGTTAAGGTATCATTATCCGCGAAGACTTTATTCCACTACGACGAGTGCTTCGTCTTCCATGACACTCTGGCCCACTTTGACACAGATGGCAGTCACTTTGCCTGCTTTTTCTGCCTCAATGTTGTTGGCCATCTTCATGGCTTCGAGCACGAGCAACGCGTCTCCGGGCTTCACTTCGTCACCCACGTTGACATTGATGCCTGTGATTGTGCCCGGAAGCGGAGCCTTGATGGCATTGGCTGTGTTCACGTTGGCTGCCGGAGCGGCATCCGACTCTGCTTCTTCGACAGTGGATTTACCCAACACTACCTTTTTCTTTTCAGGTTCTTCAGTCTTCTCAAGGCCTACTTCGTAGTCCTCTCCGTTGACCTTTACTTGGGCCACGAGGCTTTCCTCATTGATATCGCCAATCTCAACCTTATATTCTTTTCCGTCAATGGTATATTTGAATTCTTTCATTTTGTTTATGGTTTTGCGGTGAATGAGAGGAATTTGGCATTCCATAAGGTCTGCTTAGGCTTGATGGTGATAATGCCGGGTTCCTTGTCATGTACGTTGTTGCCTTGGTACTCGTAGAGCGCAAGGGCTATGGCTGCATATATGTTTTTATCCATCCGAATGTGCTTTAGATAGTTCTTACTCCTTTTCAATTACATCGGCATGCAGCCATGTTTCTTGGCTGGCAGCGTCTGACGCTTGCCGGCCAATTGTGCCAAGGCACGACAGATACGGAAACGAGTGTTGCGAGGCTCAATCACGTCATCGATATAGCCGAACTGTGCGGCCTGATACGGATTGGCAAACTTCTCGGTGTACTCTTCCTCCTTCTCAGCAAGGAAGGCCTTTACGTCTCCACCTTCTTCCTTTACCTGCTTGGCTTCTTTGCCACAAAGCACGGCAACCGCACCCGAAGCGCCCATGACGGCAATCTCGGCCGTAGGCCATGCGAAGTTCAGGTCGTTGCGAAGCTGCTTGCATCCCATCACGATGTGCGAGCCACCATAGCTCTTACGCAGGTTGATGGTTACCTTGGGCACAGTGGCTTCGCCGTAGGCATAGAGCAATTGGGCACCGTGAAGGATGACTGCATTGTATTCCTGACCTGTGCCCGGGAGGAATCCGGGGACATCAACAAGGCTTACGATGGGAATATTGAACGCGTCGCAGAATCGTACAAACCGTGCGCCCTTGCGGCTTGCGTTCACGTCAAGCACTCCGGCGTAGGCCGCAGGCTGGTTGGCTACGATACCCACGCTTTGCCCATTAAAGCGAGCAAATCCGGTGATGATATTCTTGGCAAACTTGGGTTGGACCTCAAAAAATTCGCCGTTGTCGGTCACCGCAGTGATAACCTTATACATGTCATACGCTTTGTTGGGGTCGTCGGGGAGTATCTCGTTAAGCAAATCTTCCTTGCGGTCGATAGGATCGGTGCACTCCACGCGCGGTGCTTCCTCGGCGTTGTTGGATGGAATATAGCTCAAGAGCTTCTTGAGCATCTCCATAGCCTCCTCTTCTGTCTTGGCGGTAAAGCTGGTTACGCCGCTCTTGCTGGCGTGCACGCTGGCACCACCGAGGTGCTCGGAGTCAATGTCTTCGCCGGTGACGGTCTTCACCACCTTAGGACCGGTGAGGAACATATAGCTTGTGCCCTCGGTCATGAGGATAAAGTCGGTCAGGGCCGGAGAGTAAACCGCACCACCGGCGCACGGTCCCATGATGGCCGAAATCTGCGGGATAACACCCGAGGCAAGGATGTTGCGCTCGAAAATCTCGCCATATCCTGCCAAGGCCGAGATACCTTCCTGAATGCGTGCACCACCGGAGTCGTTCATACAGATGATAGGAGCACCGTTTTGCATGGCCATATCCATGACTTTGCAAATCTTTTGTGCCATCGTTTCAGAGAGTGAACCACCGTTCACGGTGAAGTCTTGAGCATAGACGTAGACCAATCTTCCATCGATGGTAGCCGATCCTGTCACCACGCCGTCGCCGAGATAGTGTTTCTTCTCCATGCCGAAATTATGGCAGCGATGGAGCTTAAACATGTCGTACTCTTCGAAACTGTCTTTGTCCACAAGCATCTCGATACGCTCGCGAGCCGTGTATTTACCACGTTCATGCTGTTTATCGATGGCTTTTTCGCCACCTCCAAGACGTGCTTTCTCACGCATGGCAACAAGCTCCTTAATTTTCTCTGTTTGCTTACTCATAATTTATCTTGTTGTTTTCTTTAGTTGCTAAATAGAATGCAAATGTACGAATAATTCTTGATATAGCGTCTATCGTATATTAAATTAATGTTATTTGTGGCTGTATATCCTTTTTCCCGACGCGTGCCACACGTTTCCGAGTAGAGGTTATCTGCTTCGTTTCGTGTGCGGTTTGCGTCCGAGGCATTGATGTTCACGAGTCTTTCTGTCGTGTTTTCAGTCCTGTGATGTCTCACCATTGGTCTGCCGTGAGCATGGTATAATGTGTTGTTTTCGCGGCATTGATTAGGGGCACGGGCTTATCATGCTCGGTATGACTGTATACAAAACCACATTCATCTTGCACGCGTCTTGAGTTGTGATTACCATCATAATATCCACACCAGATGGTCGTGAGGTGCAGGT
>DBQL01000026.1:0-4698 GCA_002305235.1 Prevotella sp. UBA1395
AAATATATCGAGAACGGCGCGATGCTGCATGTGTCGTTGGGCGTCGGCGGCACGGTGCCGTTCCGCTTGGGCGCGTGGCCCGAGGTGAATGTCATCACGTTGAAAAGAAAAGAATAGGAAATGCAGAACACCCCATACCTCCTGAATCTTTCAATCCCTCAATCATTTAAATGCAATGAAGTATTATCCGAAACGGTACACCCATTGGCTGATGCCGGCGCTATCCGCGGTTTTCCTGCTCTGCACCGCCATGACCTGTGATGAGTATCATTCTTACGACCGCTTTTGCAAGTTGGATAATGAGTCGGCCGACACCCTCTATGTGGTGGAGTGCAGCTACACGGGAGCCAAACGGCAGCCTTCGCTCTACGCCCTTTTCAGGAATCGGGCCCCCCGCCACTTCTTGGTGATATCGCCTAAGTCTTCTTGTATGGGTATGGTATGCCCATCCTCGGAAGACGATGTCGCCGCCACCAGATACCAAGTGCTGGTTTTCAGGCAGACGACCTTAGCCCGATTCTCCACCGAACAATTGATCAAGGAAAACCGATGTGACACCATTCTCGATTATTCATACGTCGAATTGGAGGCAATGGATTTCAAGATAACCTATCATGACGAATGAAAAACAAGAATGGCAGCCATTCCCTGTTCGGAAAGTCTGCCATTCTTTTTTTGCCCTTTCATCTGCCGTGGGCAGACTGAAAGGTAGCTTTGGGTGTGAGAAATGATTATACCAGCGTGGCCACAATCTCCTCGCGGCTGCCCGGCAGCATGTCGATGACGGGTATCTCGGGCATGGTATAGCATCCCGGTTGCAGTCTGAACGAGGCGCGTGCCACATTGACAAGCACCTGCGCGGTGAGCGCGGGGTTGTTGATGCTCATGTTGAATTCCATGCGCTGGTTGGGTGTTTTGCCGCTCACGCCCTTGCGCACGAGGTTCACGCCGTGCCCCATGTCGCGCACATCGTCTACCGATGCCACCGCGAAGACGTGGGTCTCGTCGTGCGCGAAGTATGGGTCGGCCTTGATCTCAGCCGTCACATCCTCGAGCTTGGCACCCTCTTCAAGCTCCACATACACCATGCGGCGGTGAATGCTCTCACCCAAGGGTATGGTCACCGAGAGCGCGTTTTTCACGCCTTTCTTGCTGCGCACACACACACTGTGGCCCATCGACATGCCCGGTCCGAAGTTGGTGTAGCTCAATCCCTTTGGAGCGAGGCTCTCCATGAGCACTCTGACAATGGAGTCTGAGCCCGGATCCCATCCGGCAGAGATCACGCTCACGCGCCCTGTGCGCTTGCAGTTCTCCATTTGCTTGGTGCGATAGTCGAGGATGGAGGTGTGGATGTCGAAGCTGTCGACCGTGTTGATTCCGAGTTCCACCAGTTTTGCGGCCAATTCGGGGCATGAACGGGTGGGCGTGGCGAGTATGGCCACGTCTACGTCCTTGAGTTTTGTGATGTCGTCAACAACCTCATAGGGTGTCAACTCCAAAGGCTTGTCCTTGTCGCCCTGACGTCTTACGACGCCGGCAATCTCGAAATCGGGGGCTGCTTCCAACGCCTCGATGCTGTAACGGCCAATGTTTCCGTAGCCCACCACAGCGGCTCTGATCTTCTTCATAAATGTATTGGTTGTTAAAATGAATGGTTGATTATATCTGTGCAAATTTACATGATTTCCACGAAAAGTCATGCTTTCGCCGTCTTTTTAAATCTTAAAAAGTGAGAAAACTAACAAATTGACACCCACGGGTGCTTTTTATTGGCCATTTGTTAACCGTTGCCGATGCAGGGGCAAGCGATGTTGAAGTGTCCCAAACGAGATGTTGGCATTTGCATGCTGACACGGGGCGAGGCGCATCGGGTGTCTGTCTGCCCGGATATCCGATTTGTCGCCAAGTGTGTTCCAAAAGAGTGCGACTCTGAATGAATTAAGAAATATTAGCAAAACGCATAAGGTTGTTTCGGTTTTTCGTCTGTAACTTTGCGTCAAAATATCATCTATGTTACGAAAACGTAAGGATTACGGGATAACTTTACTGCTCGGGGGGTTGTTGTTGGCCATGCCATTATTGTTTGCGAGCTGTGACGATCTGTTCGACATCCATCCCTACGACTTGAAGCTCAAGGGCGATCACGACATCAACGCCGCCAATATCCGCCGGATTCAGGCTCTTTGCGACGGCAAGGACACCATTCGTTTTGCTTGCATCAGCGACACGCACGGCTGGTACACCGATTTCAAAGACGAGGTGGACGATATCAACCGCCGCGACAGCATAGACTTTGTCATCCATGCGGGCGACCTCACCGAGACCGGCACCACGATGGAATATGAGCGTGCGAGGTTCTATTTGTCGAAGCTCAACAAGCCGTTTGTCGCCGTCATCGGCAATCACGATTTCCTCGGAACGGGTGCCGAGGGCTACGACTGGATGTTCGGCTCGCGAAACTTCAGTTTCATTGTCGGCGGACTGAAATTGGTCTTTCTTGACACCAATGCGATGGAATACGACCATGTGGCCGACGTTCCCGACTTCTATTTCATGGAACATCAGGCGGTGACCGACACCGCACGATTCGACCGAACCATCGTGGTGATGCACGCCGCGCCATACAGCGACGAGTTCAACAACAACGTCTCCAAGGCGTTCAACTATTACCTTCACCTCTTTCCCGGACTGATGTTCTGTGTCTATGGGCACGACCATCGTGCCGTGGTGAGCGACATCTTCAGCGACGGGTTGCTCTTCTACGGCGTCGATTGCGCTTCTCACCGTAACTACCGCATTTTCACCATTACCCCCGCAGGCTATGCACAAACTCAGATTGATTATTAGTTGGGCGATGGTCGCTTGCCCGTTGTGGGTGTGGAGCATGGCCGCCGATGACAATGGCGACCCCGACCGCGATCCGCAGGCCGCCGCAGAGACCGTGGCCGACAGCTCGGTGTATGTGCAACAAGCCGAACTTCGGCCTTACGACAGGCGCATACACCGCTACCGCAAGTATTGGGCCTCGCTCATTCCCACATCGTTGGTGGTGCAGGGGGCGGGCAACATGGGTCTGCTCTCGGCCGGCATCGGGTGGCACTACGGCGGCCATCGGCAGTGGGAGACGGAACTGTTGTTTGGCTATATCCCCAAGTACAAAAGCTCGCGGGGCAAGCTCACCATCACGCTCAAGGAGAATTACACGCCGTGGAGCATCTCTCTGCGCCACAATTACGAGTTTGAGCCGCTGCGTTGCGGCATCTACGTGAACACCGTGGCGGGCCATGAGTTTTGGCAACGCCAGCCCCATCGCTATCCCGATAAGTATTACGACTTCCTCTCCACGAAGCTGCGATGGAACATATTTGTGGGTCAAGGCATCGAGAAAGAGATTTCTCGCGACAACCGCAAGTGGGTGAAGAGCGTTACTTTTTTCTATGAGGTGAGCACGTGCGACCTCTATGTACGCCTGATGGTGCTCGATCAGCAGGTGAAGCTCAACGACATTCTCGGGTTATCGCTCGGTTGTCGGTTCCTGCTGCAATGACATGCGGCGTGGTCCCGCCACACCATCGCCGGGGCACGGCCGTGGCAACCCCTCTCCAAGACGGCAGGCAGGCGGGTGGCGGCAGGGCGAAATGTCATAAAAATAATTTGACACGATTAAGCCATCCGCGCCCACGCCCATACTCGTCCTGCCCATGTGGGCTGACGGTCTGCCTGTTGCCCGGACAAGTCCATGACAGAAGCGAGGTGTGTGAAAATTCGGTTTTGTAACACTTTGGTTATCAGATTGTTGCAAATCCTGTAATGGCGGCTTTGCGATTACTATCTAATCGCGGTGCGAAACGATAGTAATCGCGCGACGAAACGATAGTAATCGCGACGCGAAAAGATAGCTATCGCAAAGCCATGAGATAGCGGTGCCCGGTAAACCGCGCCGCGATGGCCTTGCGATGGCCTCGTCGACGTGTAGTGAAAGGGATGGAAAATAATGATTTTTGTTTACAAATGTTTTGCCCGCGGAATCCTTTCGGCAGGATGTTCGCGGGCCTTGCATGCCATGACCGTCGTTTTGCGGGGCTTGCGTGGCAACGGCTTTGCCCGGCAGCCGCGGCCTATGCTCCGTCGGGAGGCATGGTATTCGGATTCCCGTTGCCGATAGCTTATAATTGACCGGTGATGCAATATGGACGGGCTGCCTGCGTTATAATAAGGTATATATACTAAGTTTTGCAATCATGATAGAATATATTCATGGTGAGTTGGACGAGCTGACACCGGCTTTGGCTGTGGTCGAGGCCGGCGGTGTGGGCTATGCGCTCAACATTTCGCTCACCACATATAGCGGCATTCAGGGCAAGCGCAACGTCAAACTCTATGTGCACGAGTCGATACAGACCGGCGGACGCGACGACAACTACACGCTGTTCGGCTTCGCCACCAAGCAGGAGCGGGAGCTTTACCGGCTTCTTATCACCGTCTCGGGGGTGGGGGCCAACACCGCGCGCACGATGCTTTCGTCGCTTTCGCCCGCCGAACTGTGCAACGCCATTGCCAATGGCGACGAGCGTCTCATCAAGAGCGTCAAGGGCATAGGCCTGAAAACGGCCCAGCGCATCATCGTAGACCTGAGAGACAAGATCGTCAGCTCGGGCATTGCCGATAAACTCCATGTCTCTCCCGAGGCCTCGG
>DBQL01000026.1:4804-4943 GCA_002305235.1 Prevotella sp. UBA1395
CGCTGTCTTTGCCGGTCGTTATCGGGGCAGGAGCGGGGGCAGGAGTGTGGCAGTAAGCATGACGTGACGAGGGTCGGCAGGCCTCCCGTGTTCGCGCGAAGCGGTGGCGTGGCATTGCCCTCTGGCGTGGAAGGGTGGA
>DBQL01000037.1:0-538 GCA_002305235.1 Prevotella sp. UBA1395
ATTCAGAATCGGATGCGCTGCGCGCCCCCATCCTTGGCGTGCTCGGGTGCATGGCGGAGCGTGTAAAGGAAGACCTGATCGAAAACCATCACGCCAATCTCGTGTGTGGTCCCGACTCGTACATGAACCTGCCCGAGATGATTGCCGCCGTGGAGCTGGGCCAGCCTGCCGTCGATGTGAACCTCTCGACCACCGAGACCTACCGCGACATCATTCCGCAGCGCATCGGAGGCAACCGGGTGAGCGGCTTCGTGAGCATCATGCGCGGCTGCAACAACTTCTGTCACTACTGCATTGTGCCCTATACCCGTGGGCGGGAGCGTAGCCGTGACGTGGAAAGCATTTTGAAAGAGGTGCGCGACCTTCACGACAAGGGCTTCAAAGAGGTAACCCTTCTCGGACAAAACGTGAACAGCTACGGACTCCTGCCCAACGGCAAGCGACCCGACGACGGCACCTCGTTTGCCGAGTTGCTGCGGCGTGTGGCACAGGAAGTGCCCGACATGCGGGTACGCTTCACCACCTCCAATCCCGAGGA
>DBQL01000037.1:566-910 GCA_002305235.1 Prevotella sp. UBA1395
GGCAGCAACAACACGCTACGGCTCATGAACCGCAAATACACCCGTGAGGAGTATCTCGACAAGGTGGCGGCCATCCGCCGCATCATTCCCGGCTGCGGACTCTCGACCGACATCTTCGTGGGTTACCACAACGAGTCGGAGGAAGACTACCGGCAGACGCTCGACTTGGTGCGTGAGGTGGGCTTCGACTCGGCGTTCATGTTCAAGTATAGCGAGCGGCCCGGTACCTATGCCGCCAAGCATCTGCCCGACAACGTGCCCGAGGAGGTGAAGGTGGCGCGCCTGAACGAGCTGATCAAGTTGCAGACCGAGATCAGCGCCGAGCGCAACAAGGAAGACGAGGG
>DBQL01000037.1:937-1697 GCA_002305235.1 Prevotella sp. UBA1395
GTGGTCATGGCCAAGGGCAACCACCATATCGGCGAGCGGGTGACGGTGAGAATCACCGGCAGCTCGTCGGCAACACTGTTTGGAGAAGAGGTCTGACGATGAAAGAGTTTCTGCAAGTACTGCGCCGGTTTGTGCCGCCATACAAGAAATACCTTGTACTGTCGGTCATCTTCAATATCCTTTCGGCCATATTGAACGTGTTCTCGTTTGCCACGCTCATCCCCATGCTCGGCATCCTGTTCCAGACCGGCAGCGCGGGTCACGCCACGGCACTCATGCCGGTGACGTTTTCCAATCTGAAAGACTCGCTGATGAACAACATGGACTACTACGTGAGTCAGCTCATCGCCACCACCGGAGCCACCACCACGCTGCTGATCATCGGTGTGGTGCTGGCCGTGATGACGTTTCTCAAGACCGGTGCCTACTTCCTCTCCTCGGCAACCATCATCCCCATCCGCACGGGCGTGGTGCGTGACATCCGCAATCAGCTCTATCAGAAGATCAACGCACTGTCCATAGGCTTCTTTTCCGAGGAGCGCAAGGGCGACATCATTGCCCGCATGAGCGGCGACGTGCAGGAGATAGAGAACAGCATCATGTCGTCATTGGACATGCTTTTCAAGAACCCCATTCTCGTGATCATCTATTTCGCCGCGCTGCTCTTCATCTCGTGG
The DNA here is from genome assembly GCA_002305235.1 of Prevotella sp. UBA1395. GTDB lineage: Bacteria > Bacteroidota > Bacteroidia > Bacteroidales > Bacteroidaceae > Prevotella. The sequence continues at coordinate 1,615 of DBQL01000037.1, forward strand.
CAGCTCACCCTGTTCACCATCGTCTTCGTACCCATCTTCGGATGGTTCATGGGACTGGTGGGCCGGCGGCTGAAAGCCCACTC
>DBQL01000037.1:1749-10489 GCA_002305235.1 Prevotella sp. UBA1395
AACTCGTCATATCGCGACCACATCATGCGCGTGAACATCCGTCAACAGATGGCCCATCCCATGAGCGAGTTTCTCGGTACGGTGATGATAGTCATCGTATTGTGGTTTGGCGGCATGCTCGTGTTGAACAGCAAGACCATCGACGGCCCGTCGTTCATCTACTATATGACCATCCTTTACAGCATCATCAACCCGCTGAAGGAGTTTTCCAAGGCCGGCTACAACATTCCCAAGGGCCTCGCCTCGATGGAGCGCGTGGACAAGATCTTGCAGGCGGAGATCGAGATCAAGGAGTGCCCGAATCCTCGCCACATCGCGGCGTTCGAGCATGAGATCGAGTTTCGCGACGTGAGCTTCGGATATACCAGCCTCACCCCCGGCCTCTCCCCCAAAGGGGAGGGGAGCAGTCACTCTCAAGAAAACATAGCTAACAGGCAGAAGAAAGATAAGCATGCACCGTCGAGCCCCGCCAACGGCAGCGGGCTTGACCAGCATTCTACTCCCCTCCCCTTTGGGGAAGGGGCCGGGGGAGAGGCCGGTAAGGGAGCTGGTGATGCCCCGTTCTATGTGCTCCGCCACATCAATCTCACCATTCCCAAGGGTAAGACCATCGCCTTGGTGGGGCAGAGCGGCAGCGGAAAGTCGACGCTCGTAGACCTCATACCGCGCTATTATGACGTGCAGGAGGGCGATGTGCTCATCGATGGGATTAACGTGAGAGACTTGGGCATACACAATCTGCGCAGCCTCATAGGCAACGTGAATCAGGAAGCCATACTGTTCAACGACACATTCTACAACAACATCACCTTCGGCGTAGACAACGCGACGATGGACGACGTGGTGAAGGCGGCCAAGATAGCCAATGCCTACGACTTCATCATGGAGTCGGAGCACGGTTTCGACACCAATATCGGCGACCGCGGGGGCCGACTCTCGGGCGGCCAGCGGCAGCGCGTGAGCATCGCGAGGGCCATCCTGAAAAACCCACCCATACTCATTCTCGACGAGGCCACGTCGGCACTCGACACCGAGAGCGAGCGACTGGTGCAGGACGCGCTGACAAAACTCATGAAGACCCGCACCACCGTGGCTATCGCCCACCGCCTGTCGACCATCAAGAATGCCGACGAAATTTGCGTGCTTCACGAGGGGCGCATCGTGGAACGCGGCACCCACGACGAGCTGCTGGCACGCGACGGCTATTACAAGAAACTGCACGACATGCAGTCGTAGACCATATATTCATCTTTAATCCTTGTCAATATGGAAAGAATAGTGACCATCACCACCTGTGACAACCCCTTTCTCGCGGAGTTGATCAAGCAGCAATTGGCCGACAACGGCATTGCGAGCATGATTGTAGACCAGACCATCACCGGCGTCAACGGTGGTTACGGACCCATGCCGGGATATGCCGTCAGGGTCTACGAGAAAGACGAGGCGGCGGCACGCGCTATCGCCGAGGAGGCGATGGGCACGAGATAAGCCGACGGCAACGGTCGGGATGCGGCGTCAAGGCATTGGCCGACCATCAGTAAGGTAAATCAAGGGAAAATGAAAAAAAACATACTCAGTTCGATATTCGGTCCGGCAGTGGCCATGACAGCCAACATTCTGCTGGCTCTCGTGGTATATTTCATCGCCCGGACGGAGTTTTTATTGGAGAACTTCAGCTATTTCTCCACCGACCTCAGCATGGGCCGACTGGTGCGCCTGTATGGCGGCGGACTGGTGTTCGACCTCTCGGCCGTGGGCTATACCAACAGTCTGTACATCCTGATGATGCTCTTCCCGCTGTGGCTCAAGGAGACCCGGGGGTATCATCTCGTCTGCAAATATGTCTTTGTGGTGGTCAACGCCATCACCTTAGTGGTCAATCTCGGCGACTCGGTGTATTTTCCCTATACCCTGCGACGCACCACCACCAGCGTGTTTGATGAGTTCAGTCGTGAGAACAACCTCTTGGATGTCTTCGGCGGTGAGCTTCTCGGGCACTGGTACTTGGTGATTCTTGCCGCCGTGGTGGTCTACGGGATGTGGAAACTCTACGTGATGCCCACCACCGAGAGCGCCCATTTCAAGACCGCAGGGTCGCGGTGGACATTCTCCGCGCTCTACGCGGCGTTGCTTGCCGTCACCGGATATCTCACGGTGTGTGCCTGTCGTGGCGGGTTCACGGGCGAGACACGCCCCATCACCATCAACAACGCCAATGAATATGTGGGTCGGCCCACGGAGTGCGCGCTGGTGCTGAACACGCCTTTCTCGCTTATCCGCACCATCAACAAGAATGTCTTCGAGGTGCCGGCATATTATGCCACACCGGAAGAGATGGAGTCGGTGTTCACCCCGATACACAATGCCCATGCCGTCAAGCCCAAGGGCATCACCGGCAAGAAGAAAAACGTGGTGGTGCTCATCGTGGAGAGTTTCGGGCGCGAATATATCGGTGCCCTGAACAAGATGTATTTCGACGGCAGGTACAAGGGTTACACGCCCAATGTGGACAAGATCATCGGCCAAAGCGCGGTGTGGTATTACTCTTTCTGCAACGGGCGCAAGAGCATAGACGGCATGCCCTCGATACTGAGCGGCATACCGATGTTCAAGGAGCCGTTTGTGCTCACGCCCGCCTCGATGAACAATTACACCGGACTGCCCGGACTGTTGGCCCAAGAAGGCTATTCCACCTCGTTCTTCCACGGTGCCATGCGCGGGTCGATGGGTTTTCTGGCCTTTGCCAACAAGGTGGGCGTACAGCAGTATTTCGGCAAGGAAGACTATGCGGCCGACAAGCGGTTTGGCGGCATGGCCGACTATGACGGCCACTGGGGAATATGGGACGAGCCGTTCTTGCAATACTGGTGTGCGAAGCTCAACGACATGAAGCAGCCTTTCATGAGCGCCTGCTTCACGGTCTCCTCGCACACGCCATACGTGATTCCCGAGAAATATAAGAAGACATATCCCGAAGAGGGGGTGGCCATCCACAAGTGCATACGCTATACCGATATGGCCATCGGCAAGTTTTTCGAGACCGCTTCCAAGCAGCCGTGGTTCAAAAACACCATTTTTGTCATCACCAGCGACCATACCAACCTGAGTGATCACAAGCAGTATCAGACCGACATCGGCGGATTCTCCTCACCCATCATCATCTATGACCCCTCGGGAGAGGTGACGCCGGGCATGAGAAACGGCGTGGCCCAGCAGATAGACATCCTGCCCACGGTGCTCGGACTCTTGGGGTATGACAAGCCGTTCCTCTCGTTTGGCTGCGACCTGATGACCACCGCAGACCACGACACTTACGCCGTGAACTATCTGAACGGCATCTACCAGTATGTGAAGCATGGCTATACCATGCAGTTTGACGGTACACGCACGGTGGGCATGTATCGCCTCGACGACCTGCTCATGCAGCGCAATCTCGTGGGACGCGTGCCCGAGCAGGCACAGATGGAACGCGAGCTCAAGGCCATCGTGCAACAATATATGTACCGGATGGTCAACGATAAGCTCATGCCATAAGTCAACGGATAAAGGTATGAAGAATATACTCAATCAAACGGTCTATGCCTTGAGCTACGGCCTGTGGTATGTGCTGTCGCTATTGCCCATGTCGCTGCTCTATGTGCTGTCGGACTGCTTTTACTTTCTGGTGGCCAAGGTGGTGCGATACCGCCACGGGGTGATATGGAAAAACCTCACGGAGAGCTTTCCCGAGAAAGACGATATCGAGTTGCGACAGATCGAGAATGATTTCTACCACTCGTTTTGCGATTATGTGGTAGAGACGGTGAAGCTCATGAGCATGTCGAAGAGACAACTCATGAGACGGCTGGAGTTTACCGGACTGGACGAGGTGAGGCAATGCTTTGACAACGGGCAGTCGGTGAGCGTTTATTTGGGACATCTGTTCAACTGGGAATGGATTACCTCATTGCCCTACTGGGTGCCCGGGAATGTGCAGTGTTGCGAACTGTATCATCCGTTGGAGAACAAGAATTTTGACCGGCTGTTCAAGCGTGTGCGCGAGAAACAGAACGCGCTGTGCATTACGATGGCCGACTCGCTGCGCCGCATCTTGGAATATAAGCGGCAGCGACAGACCGTCATCGTGGGATATATTGCCGACCAAGCACCCTTTTGGAACAACATCCACCACTGGGTAGACTTCCTCCATCACGACACGCCGGTGTTCACCGGGGCCGAGCGTATCGCCAAGCATGCCGGACAAGCCTGCTTCTATGGCTATATCCGCAAGGTGAGACGAGGGTATTACGTCTGTGAGATGCAACCGATGATGATCGATAGCAAGGCAGTGCCCGACTATGAGATCACCGACGAATACTTCCGCCGCCTTGAGGCAAACATCAGGGAATATCCCGGCATCTACCTATGGAGCCATCGCCGCTGGAAGCGCACCCACGAGGAATACAATATTCGTTACAACCCCGAGAACGGGCGGGTGGACCTGCGCGACATTGAAACCATCAAACGAGAAAAGGGACTGATATAGCCGAGCTATATCGTCCCTTTTGTCGTAGGGTAGTCTTACCTTATTCTATATAGTAACTGTCGAATTGTCGGAACTGCGTGTCGAAGGTCTTGAAATCAAGCTCTTCCAAGGGCTTTCGCTTGTCGGTCATCCAGTGTAGTGGGGTGTCACGGTACATCGAGGCGATGAGTGAGAACGAGCTGGGAGGCCCGATGAGGGCATCACACCGTGACAACAGGCACAAGTCTTCGGTGGCACTGCCCTGTGGAAAGGTCACGCGGTCGTTGCCCAAGGCCTGTCGATAGCATGCCTTGTCAAGTTGGGGGTCGTTGCCACAGATCATCACCTGCACGTCTTGTCCTGCTTTCATCCTGATGAACTCTTTGATGACACGCAGATATTCGCTGTCATCGAAGAAATAACGGCCATGACACCAATGGGCATAGTCGCCCCTTCGGACATGCACGCCAAGTATCAACCGCCCCCGAAAGGGTTGGAGAATACTGTCGACCTTGGTGGAGATGCTGTCATCGAAGGCAAACAAGGCTTGGATTTCCGACTTGTATTTCAGGAACAACCCGGGGAAGCGCACGCACCATCCGGTGGCGAGCAGGTGACGATGGGAGAGCATTGTTTGCTGCTCGAGCCGGTAATCGCTGTCGATATTGTTGAAGTCGACGGTAGGGATGAGCTTCATCTTGGCCGCATACTTGCCCGCGAGATATGTCAGGAAGTTGTGATGGGGAGTGTGGCAGATATGAAAATCGTGGTATTTATAGGCAAATCGCATGGACATGGTGGTGCGCCCGTGCTCTCGTCCCCATGCGTAGAGATGACCGTATTGCAGGATATTATTGGCCATGCGGCCCTTGTCAGTCACAAAAATCATAACAATGCTTCTATGGATGTGGTCAATACAAGATCAAATTGTGCTCTTGGCGATGTTGGGCAATGCCCTGTTCGGACACCACCAAGGAGTTGTCGTTGTTGCGGTCGATGATTTTTCGGGTCTCGGCGAGCTGTCTTTTGGTGGGGTGTTCGGGGTGGTAGAGGTGATACTCAATACACATAAACTTGATGAACACCTTGTTCACACCCGTGCGTTGCAGTCGGTTCTGCAGGTCTTCATCCTCATAGCCGTAGACGTTGAACACCTCGTCGTAGCCGTTGACGCGCTCCACGTCTTCGCGCCAAAAGCTCATGTTGCAGCCGCGTAGATGTCGGTAGTTTTTGAAAAACGGGGTGAGCAGGCAACAGCGCAGGGCGTTCATGCGGTCGTCTAACCCCGGATGCCAGAAGCCCAAGGTGAGCTTCTCGCCACGAAACAGCCGTTCGGTGAAGGCTCGGGTGACACGACTGCGGCTGCCACAGAGAAAAATGCCCTTGCGGGCGTAGCGCAGATGGTCTTCGACAAAATGCCGCTCCATGATGATATCGCCGTCGATCTGAATGATATAGTCGCCCGTCGACACGGCGAATCCCTTGTTCATGGCTGCCGTTTTGCCAAAGCCGTGGTTCTCCTGCCATACGTGTTTCACCGGGATGGATGTCTTGCCAATGAATCTTCTCACCACTTCCTTGGTGCGATCGTCCGAACCGTCATCGGCGATGACAATCTCGTCGGGCGTCCGTGTCTGAGTAAGGATGCTGTCAAGGCATAGGGTGAGTGCGCGGGGGAAGTTGTATGTAGAGGTAATCAGCGTAACTTTCATTATTTGGCAAGGTGTTGTTGCTACTGTCATGGTTTCTTGTTGTATCTCCTTTCCATGAGTTTGGCGACAATGGCAAACTGGTAGGTGGCATCTAAAATGGCGGCAATCAGACCGGGAGCGCCGTCAAGAAACCCTCTTTTCAGGACGTATGATTTCAAGAACCTGAACGCGGGGCGATAGATCAGGGCGGCTATTCCGTAACTCTTATGGCTCCTCCGGGTTACCTCGTAGTCTGAATAGATATTGTTTTTGCGTAGGATATCGGCCACGTGGTCATTGGACAGGTGGATGAAAGCCATCTCTTTTCTGCCGGAGGGAATATGTTCGATAACCCCGTTCACTTCGGGCGAGGCATGGATGACAGCAGGCCAATGGCACCTGTCCTTACGCAGAAACCGGACGATATAGTCGGGATAGCCGCTGTGCATCATCGTTCCCATGAAGAAATTGCATCGCGGAATGGCAATGGCGGCAGGGCATTGCGGTGCTTCTATGCTTGCATAAAGATAGTCTCTCAGTGCCGGAGTGACAATCTCATCGGCGTCGACCACCAGCACCCAAGGGTATGTCGCATGGTCGATGGCATACTGCCGGGCCGGCTCAACGATGCGGTGCTCGCCCTTCTCGAATGTGATGACGCGACAGCTGTTGCGTCGGGCAATGTCGAGTGTGGAATCGGTGCTCTCCATGTCACAGACGAGGATTTCATCAAAACCTTTCACCGCGTCGATGACGCGCTGAAGATGCCTTTCAGCATTGTAAGTATTGATGACTACCGATATCTTTTTTTCTACCTTCATGCGTGCAAAGATAAGGATTTTATTCGTATATTTGCAGGGCTTATGGATAAAAATCAGCTTCTTATCGGTTTCGATGCCAAGCGTGTGGTGAGCAACGGCACGGGGTTGGGAAGTTATGGGCGAACGCTTATCAATTCGCTTTCCGCGCTTCCCGATGGCCCCCGCATGCGTCTCTATGCCCCCAACGAGGGTCGTGACGACCTCAGGGGGCAGGTGATGCCGAGCGACAGGGTGGCGTTTGCCTATTCGGGGCATCGCCACCGACTGCTGCAGGATTACTGGCGGTCGCGGGGAATGGTGGCGGATATGACGCGCGACGGCATACAGCTCTATCACGGATTGTCGGGAGAGCTGCCCTCGGGGGTGAGAAAGGCAGGTATCGCGACGCTTGTCACCATACACGACCTCATCTTTCTGAGACATCCCGAGTACTACCATTGGATGGATGTGCAACTCTATAAGCGCAAGTTTTATCGCACATTGAAGGAAGCCGACCGCATCGTTGCCATCAGTGAGTGTACCAAGCGAGACATTTTGCATTACTCCGACTACCCTCGTGAGCGGATAGACGTGATTTACCAAAGCTGCGAAAGGACGTTTGCGCAGGTCGTGGAACGCTCTGCCATCGAGTCGGTCAGGAGAAAATACGGACTCACCGACAACTATATCCTGAACGTAGGGACGATCGAGGAGCGCAAGAACCTGCTGCTGGCGGTCAAGGCACTCGCCCTGCTGCCCCCGGGGATTCATCTCGTGGCTATTGGCCGCAAGACCGATTACACCCGTCGGGTGGTGGAATATGCGGAGAAAAACGGTCTTTCACGCCGACTGCATCTGTTGCACGGCATTCCCAATGACGAGCTTCCCGCCATCTATCAAGGGGCCAAGGTGTTTGTCTATCCGTCACGGTATGAGGGGTTCGGCATTCCCATCATCGAGGCCATACAGAGCGGATTGCCCGTGGTGGCAGCCACAGGCTCGTGTCTTGAGGAGGCCGGCGGACGCGATTGCCTCTATGTCAATCCCGATGATGATGATGCGTTGGCACGGGCCATCGGCACTTTTCTCACTGACAAGGAACTGCGAAGACTGTCGGTACAGCGCAGCATGGAATATATCAGGAGGTTTGAAAACCGGAACGTTGCCCGTATCATGGTCGACGAATACGATAAGGTCATGCGGACTTAACATGCCGTTTCATGCCTGATTCTTGAAGATTTTGCCGCCTTTTCCTGCGTTAACGTATTATAAATGTTGACATACCATGCCACGGGAATAAGGATAAAGGCGTAATTTTGAGCATGGATAAGCAAACGAAAAGCATTTATGATACCCAAGATTATACACTACTGCTGGCTTAGTGACGACCCGTTTCCACGGAAGATCAAGCAATGTATGGACACGTGGACGAAATTGATGCCCGACTATGAGATCAAAAGATGGAGTGTCAAAAACTTTGATGTCAATGCCGTGCCATACGTGAGGGAGGCCTTTGAGGCGCGAAAGTGGGCTTTTGCGGCCGACTATATACGCATGTATGCGCTGTACACCGAGGGAGGAATTTATTTCGACTCGGACGTCAAGATACTCAAGCCCTTTGACGATTTCCTCGACAACTCGTTTTTTTCGAGCATGGAATACCATCCTACACAGGTGGAAAAGGACGGCTCCGCACAGTATATCGACCAAGACGGGCATCGCATCGCCGACAAGTTTATATCGGG
>DBQL01000118.1 GCA_002305235.1 Prevotella sp. UBA1395
GCATATCTCCGTGAGGCTGAATACCGCAACACCAACTGGTTTGACGAACTGTTCTCCAACGCCATTTCGATGAACCATTCTATCAGCATGTCGACCGGTTCGGAAAAGGCGCAGTATTATACCTCGTTCAGTTTGATGGATGACCCGGGATGGTCAAGGCAGAGCAAGGTGCAGCGTTATACGGCAAACATCAACGCCAACTATAACATCAGCAAGAAATTGTCATTGAACCTCATCGGCAACTCGGCTTACCGCAAGCAGCGTGCACCCGGAACGACCAACCAGTCGGTCAATTCCGTGACCGGAGAGGTGAGCCGCGACTTCGATATCAACCCCTATTCGTACGCCATCAACTCCTCGCGTGCACTCGATCCCAACGCGTTCTATGTGCGCAACTATGCCCCGTTCAACATCAAGCATGAGTTGGACAACAACTATATGGATTTTGATGTGGTGGACTTGAAGTTCCAAGCACAACTCAATTACAAGCCCATCTCCAAGGTTGAGCTGTCGTTGCTCGGTGCCTACAAGTACTCAACGACCAATCAGGCACAGACCATCAAGGAGTCTTCAAACCTCGCGATGGCTTATCGAGCTATGGATGACGCCACCATGCGCGATGCCAACCCGTGGTTGTACACCGATCCTGACAATGCCAACTCATTGCCTATCTCGGTGGTTCCTCAAGGTGGTTTCTATAAGGAAAACAAGTTTAAGATGGACAGTTGGAACGTGCGCGCCACGGCAAACTATAACGATGCTTACGGCTCGGCACAGCAACACATCCTCAATCTCTTCGGCGGTATGGAGGTAAGCGATATCAAACGCTTCAATGATAAATTCACCGCCCCGGGCGTGCGCTATGACATGGGTCTGCTCGGTGCATACGATTATCGCTATTTCAAGCAGACAGTCGAGGAGAACAGCCCCTATTACAAGCTCGAAAACAAATACGGACGCGACGTGGCATTCTTCGGAACAGCCAACTATTCGTACAAAGGACGCTACAATGTCAATGGAACGGTGCGTTACGAGGGCTCTAACCGTCTCGGAAAAGCTACCTCGGCCCGCTGGCTGCCCACTTGGAACATCTCGGGTTCGTGGAACGCTCATGAGGAGCCTTGGTTTGAAAAGGCCGTGGGCAATTGGCTTTCGACCTTCACCATGCGTGCATCTTACTCACTCACCGGCGACAAACCGTCTGTGACCAACGCGCAGGTGATCATCAAAAGCGCGACCCCGTGGCGTCCGTTCGCTACCGATCAGGAGTCGGCTTTGGAAATCACGGATTTTGCAAATCCCGACCTTACCTATGAGAAGAAGCACGAGTTCAACATCGGTTTCGATGCCGGATTCCTCAATAACCGTATCAATGTGTCTTTCGACTTGTGGACAAGAAACAACTTTGACCTTATCGGCGCCAAGCAGACAACAGGTGTCGGTGGCACGATTACGAAGTATGCCAACGTGGCAAGCATGAAGTCGCACGGTGAAGAGTTGTCTATCACCACCAAAAACATCATGACCAAGGACTTCAGTTGGACCACAGACTTCATCTTCTCGCACTATAAGACCAAGGTGACCGACCTTGATACCCAGACGCCCATGTATCAGCTCATGACCGGCAACGGCTTCACGATGGAGGGATACCCTTACCGTGCGCTGTTCTCCATGGACTTCAAGGGCCTCAACGACAAAGGTCTGCCCACCTTTATCAATGAAAATGGTGAGCTTACCGTGAGCGATATCGACTACCAGTCGTATGTGAAGGACTACCTTGTATATGAGGGTCCCACCGAGCCTACGATCAATGGTAGCTTGGGCAATACCTTTAATTATAAAGGATGGCACCTCAGTGTGTTTGCCACATACGCCTTCGGCAACAAGATTCGTCTCGATGACGTGTTCTCAAACCTTTACAACGACTTGGACGCCATGCCCAAGGAGTTTAAGAACCGTTGGACCGTTGCCGGCGACGAAGCCTTTACTGATGTGCCCGTCATTGCCGACCTGCGCATGATCCAGAATGATACCCGCCTGAGCTATGCCTACAATGCCTATAACCTCTCTACCGCCCGCGTGGCCAAGGGAGACTTCATCCGCATGAAAGAAATATCACTGGCTTACGATTTCCCCAAGCAATGGATCAACAGTCTCAAGCTCAATTCTCTCAGTTGCAAGTTGCAAGCCACCAACCTCTTCCTCATCTACTCGGACAAAAAACTCAACGGACAGGATCCGGAGTTCTTTAACAGCGGTGGTGTGGCAGTGCCGATGGCTCGTCAGTTCACTTTCACTTTGAGATTCGGACTTTAATCATAACGTAAATTTCAGACCAGATGAAAAAGATATATTCCATATTTTTAGCGTGCCTTGCACTCACGTTGACCTCGTGCAACGACTTCTTGGACAAACTTCCGGACGATCGCGCCACCGTGGATACGGAGGAGAAGGTGGGCAATCTCATCACAATGGCTTATCCGGATTGTGTGCCTGCCATGATGTTGGAGATGAGTTCCGACAACGTGATGGATAATGGCAAGCAGTATACGGCCCAGCCTAATCAAGAAGCGATGTATCGTTGGGAGGATATCACCACCACGTACAATGACGACCCGCGCCGCGTGTGGAACGCATGCTATCAGGCTGTGGCCACGGCCAACGAAGCCTTGCAGGCCATCAACACCCTCGGTGCCGACAAACTCAAAGGCTATCGTGCCGAGGCGCTGCTCTGCAGGGCTTACGGTATGTTCACCCTCGCCAATACTTTCTGCATGGCTTACGACTCCACGAAGGCCAAAGGGTATCTCGGCTTGCCCTATCCCTTGCAGCCTGAGCAGAGCGTAGAGACACAATATGTGCGCGGAACGCTCGAGGAACTCTATGCCAACATCAACGCAGACATCGAGGCGGCACTTCCGTTGATCGACGACAACCACCTCACCGGCAAGGCAACGAAGTATCATTTCAACCGAAAGGCCGCCTATGCCTTCGCCGCTCGCTTCAATCTTTACTATCAGAAGTGGGACAAGGCCATCGCTTACGCCAACGAAGTGCTGGGCAGCAATCCTGCGGGTGTGCTTCGCGACTACTGGCAATTCTACGGTCTGGCCGGTGTAGAAGACATCAACAATGCTTATATCGCGTCGGGAGAGAACGGCAACCTGATGTTGCAGACGGCCTATTCGACTGCCGGACGCGTATTCGCGGGTTCGTCTTCATACCGTCGTTACAACCATGCCCGTACGCTGATTGCCACCGAAACCTACTGGGCTACGATGCCTTGGGGCCGTGGGTCGAATGCCACGGCGAACAATCCCACCACCCATCTGTTGGTGTCCAACTTCCAGTATGGTAATTCACAGGTGGTATTCTTCCCCAACATCTATGAAAAATTTGAGTACACGGATAAGGTCAACGGCACCGGTTATGCGCATATCGTGCTCACATCATTCACGGGCGAGGAGACATTGCTGGTTCGTGCCGAGGCCTACGCGCTGACCAAGCAGTATGCCAAGGCTTTGGCCGACATGAACGCATGGCAGGCTTCTCACTGCACAAGCGGTTACACGCCGTTTACCGAGGCCGTCATCAACGACTTCATGAGCAAGGTTCCGTATCAGAAAGTTGTTCCCACGGCAGACACGGAACGCACCGTGAAGAAGACCTTGAGCCCTCAGGGCTTCACCGTAGAGACCGGCACACAAGAGAATATCATTCAGGTCATCTTGCACATGCGTCGTATCGAGACCATGCGCCAAGGTCTGCGGTTCCAAGACTTGAAGCGTTACGGCATCTCCTTCAGCCACAACCGCGACGGCGAAGAGGCAGCGGTGTTCGAGCCGGGCGACCTCCGCGGCGCAATTCAATTGCCTACCGACGTGATCAATGCCGGCTTGGAGGCTAACCCCAGAAAGAAGTAAAACCATTAAGACGATCACAATATGAAATACGTTAGAACATTAGTGATGACGCTTTTGGCCGTCCTTACGTTCTCGGCCTGCTCTGAAGACGATCTGAACTCTACCAGTATCTTTCCCATGGGCAACTCAACGAGCAGTAACTTCGACCAATGGCTTAACAAGAACTATACCGAGCCTTACAACATCAAGGTGCTCTACCGGTATAACGACTTGGAGACCGACAACTTTTATAATGTCGTTCCGGCCGACACCGTGAACGCCAAGGCCCTCGCCATTGCCATCAAGCATATATGGCTGGGTGCCTACGACGAGGTGGCGGGTCCCGACTTCCTCAAACAGTTCAGTCCCCGTGTGTTCCAATTCCTTGGTTCTCCGGAGTTCAACAGTCAGGGAGAGATCGTGCTCGGTACTGCCGAGGGCGGCGTGAAGATCACACTTTTCAACGTGAACGCGCTTCAGCCCGACAACCCCTACATCGATCAGGAGAGCGCATTCCCCAACCATCAGTCTGAGCCGATGGACATGAACTACTGGTTTTTCCACACGATGCACCACGAGTTCTGCCACATCTTGACACAGACCAAGGATTACAGCACGGAGTTCCGCAGCGTCTCCGCCGGTAAATACCAAACCACCAACTGGATCAATGTGGACGATCCCGATGCCCCGGCTATGGGATTCGTGACCGGTTACGGCAGTAGCGAGTATAACGAAGACTTTGCCGAGATCTACTCCTCGTACATCACGAAGACGCCCGAGGCTTGGGAGAAGATCCTTGAAGCCGGCATGACGGCCCAGCTCACCTCCACGGGCGATACCGTATATGTCAAAGATGCAGACGGCAACTACGTTTATCTCACCGATGCCGACGGCAACCGCCTCCCCGTGTACGATGCCAACGGCAGCCTTGTGCCTGTAACAGACGGCAACGGCAACGTGGTATATGCCAAAGACAGCCAAGGTAACGACATCTACTATAAGGTAGACGGCGAGTTTGTGGCTCAGGATAAGTTGCATACCAATCTCTATTATGCCTACGATGATGACGGAAATCTTGACATCTACTTCATCTATCAAGGCAAATTGTATCCTGTTACCGTGGGCTCGGGCAACACCATCTACATGACCGACGCTCAAGGCGACACGCTTTACAACAAGGCCGGCGAGCCGATGCCTGTCTATTACCGTGTTCCGCAGTTTGAGTATCGCAAGCAGGTGTCATACGATACCGCCGGGCGCGATGCCATAGAGACGAAGTTGGCCATCATGAAAGAGTACTTCAAGAACTCTTGGAACATCGACATGGATAAGCTCCGCGACGTGGTGCTGCGTCGTGCCAATGACATTAAGACCCTCGATTTAAAGAACCTAAAGTGACGCACTTATGAAAAAAATATTCAATATGCTGCTGTTTTTGGCAGCCATGACATTCGCCACAAGTTGTACCTCGGAGGTTGACGACGCTTTCCCGCAGTCGTCGGCACAGCGCATGGCCGAGACTGTAAGTTCTACCAAGGCCACCTTGCAGTCTTCTCCCACCGGCTGGCTCATGCGCATGTATGGCGACTTGGACTACGGAGGCTATACCGTGCTCTGTAAGTTTGAGGGCGATTATGTATCTGTGATGAGCGAAATCTATGGTCCCGCCGACACCGTGACCTCACATTACAAGGTGGAGCAGAGCGCGGGCACCATCCTCTCGTTTGATGAGTACAACCGCATATTCCACTTTTTCTCTGATCCCGCCAATCCCGCGGGATTGGGTCTCAACGGCAAGGGTTTCCTTGGCGATTTGGAGTTCCGTGTGTTGAAAGCCACTTCAGACAGTATCATCATGACCGGTAAGAAGCATGGCAACCGCATCGTGATGACTCCCGCACCCGAAGACTGGGCCGGATACATCAACAAGGTGTACGATATGGAAGATTTTATCACGAGCGCAAGCTATGCGCTCAAGGCGGGCGACATGACATTGCCCACGAAGAGCAGCTATCGCCTCTTTGAAGCCACCAATCCTACCACCGGCGAGGTGACCGACCTGCCCTATATCGTGACCGACAAGGGCGTGGAATTCTACAAGACCTATACCATCAACGGCAAGGCCATCAAGGGCTTCACCTGCACGGGCGAGGTATGGCCCGAGCTCAGTGACGCCACCACGACGCTTGCTCCGGTCATCACGCCGCTCAACCAGCTGTTGG
>DBQL01000136.1:0-689 GCA_002305235.1 Prevotella sp. UBA1395
ACACCTGAAAGTGGAAACCTTTTCAGGAAGCAAGTAAAAAATATGTAAACCAATTCAGTAACAACAAACCAAAACGTGTAAAGTAAATTTAGGCATAGTCATTGCGCTTGCGAAAGCATAGCGATCGACTTGCGATTAGATAGTATTCGCGTCGCGTTTAGATAGCGATCGCGATGCGATAAGATAGCTATCGCGCGGGCTTTCGTTCCCGGTGGTGATATAAGNNGCTTGATGATGAGAGGTTTGGTGCTGTTGTCGGTTTTTGCGATTTTTCGCGTCACGACAAGGGGCAAGGGCCGAAATGCGTAAAAACAAATGTTTGGTTCAATATATTTCATCTGAATTTTCTTTCCCGTTCACTCTCGGTTTGTGGACGGAGAAAATGTGCCATGCCCTGTCACGACACGAGACAGCTACACCGTCAAAGCAGCGAGAAGATAAGCGGCGAGCCATGACGGGGAGTAAAAAAATACAGATGGGATAGGGGTTGTTTCATGATAATTTCGTAATTTTGTAATCATCATTCATCCGTCAACCGGTGTCAGGAGTACAACGGGCGGGAGTTTTTCACTTTATAATCATCAAGACGAAGCAGAAATAAGCATCAAAATACATATCATCAATCATACATAGCGTTTGCTATTTATTCGAATGCAGCTCTAAAATTTGGCGATTTTAAACAGTATGCA
>DBQL01000136.1:754-2660 GCA_002305235.1 Prevotella sp. UBA1395
CCATCTCTCTGGGAATTTGCGCCCGGCCCGCATCAGTTCGAACGATAAGCAGCGCCCGAAAACGTGCGCGTATGAAACAACAACCCCAAGACCCACCCGAGACCCGGTCTCAGGTGAGGTCGCGTGAGCGCGTCGTCGCCCACGGAGAGGTGTTCACCGCTCCCCGCGAGGTGAACGCCATGCTCGACTTAGTGAAGACTGAGACCGAGCGGATAGATTCTCGTTTTTTAGAGCCGGCATGCGGCGACGGCAACTTTCTCATCGAGATTTTGCGGAGAAAGCTGCAGGTCGTTGCCAAGAAAAGCCGTGGCAACCCGTCGGAATACGAGTTGCTCGCCTGTCAGGCCGTGGCGAGTGTCTACGGCATAGAGCTGTTGCCCGACAATGCCGAGGCCTGCCGCAGCAGGCTGTTGGCCTTTGTCAGAGCGCAATGGCAGCAGCATACCGCCCCCGCAGCCCGGTCTTCGGAGGCCGACGACAGCGATTTTCTGCGGTCGGTGGCCTATCTGCTCCGGCGCAACATCATCTGTGGCGACGCCCTCACCTACCAAACGGTAGGCCCGCAGCCCCATCCCATCTTCTTCAGCGATTGGACATTCATTGGCCATCGCGTGAAACGCACCGACTATCGGTATGACTTCATGGTGAAAAAGCAACATCAGTATTCGCTCTTCGATGAGGCGGGAGAGGTGAAAACCTTTGATGAGCCCGTGCGCGAATATCCTACAATGCATTTCCTCAAACTATATACCTATGGAGAATAATGTGTATATGCCCGACATTCTCAACTGTCTCGCCAATCTGAGCAGTGACGAAGTGTTCACGCCGCCGGAGCTGGCCAACCGCATGCTCGACTTGCTGCCGCCCGAACTCTTTACCAATCCCGAGACCACTTTTTTGGATCCTTGCACCAAAAGCGGCGTTTTCCTGCGAGAAATCACCAAACGTCTGCTCGCCGGGCTGGAGTCGTGGGAGCCCAACCTGCAACGGCGCCTCGACCATATCCTCCAAAAGCAGGTGTTCGGCGTGGCCCTCACCGAGCTCACTGCCGACATGAGTCGGCGCACACTCTATTGCACCAAGCGGGCCGATGAGCCTAAATACAGCGTGACGCAAGCCTTTGTGCAATCGCATAACCCACAGGGACATGTTCTCTTCAGCCGCATAAGCCACACGTGGGATAATGGTAAATGCCGCTTTTGTGGCGCCAGCGAGACGGTATTTGGCGACAAGACGCGGCAGGGATTGGAGACCCATGCCTATCAGTTTATCCACACTTTAGAACCACAAGAACTCTTTAACATGACTTTTGATGTGATCATCGGAAACCCACCCTACCAAATGGATGACGGGGGGAACGGAGTTAGCGCAAAACCAATATTCCATTTATTCGTTCAGCAGGCGTTAAAACTTAACCCTAAATATCTTTCTATGATAATTCCCGCCAGATGGTATGCAGGAGGCAAAGGGCTTGACGATTTTAGAAATTTAATGCTTAGCGACTCCCATATCAAGAATTTGGTTGATTTCGAGAGTAGTAAAGACTGTTTTGAAAACGTAAATATTGCAGGAGGAATATGCTATTTTTTAAGAGACAACTCTTATGATGGACCTTGTGAAGTGGCAAATATGACCAACGGCAAATTAGTAAAAGCTAAACGATATCTAAATGAATTTTCCATATTTATCCGTTCCAACACAGCACTTACCATACTACACAAGGTTCTTTCCCATGCGGAGGATACTTGGAACAACCATGCTTTAGCAAGAAATCCATTTAATTTTCAGACCAATTTTAGAGGTCGGGAAAATAAAAAAGAAGGAGACATTCAAATACTGACGAGTAAAGGATTCCAATATATCAATAGAGATGGAGTAACTAAAAATAAAGAGTTTATTGACCATT
>DBQL01000134.1:0-12431 GCA_002305235.1 Prevotella sp. UBA1395
ACACCTGAAAGTGGAAACCTTTTCAGGAAGCAAGTAAAAAATATGTAAACCAATTCAGTAACAACAAACCAAAACGTGTAAAGTAAATTTAGGCATAGTCAAAAAGCATTTATTCGTGACATTACCACATTGTGGTAACGGCATTACCACGTCGTGGTAATAATATTACCACACTGTGGTAATTTGGTATGAAAATGGGATTGGGCGGTAGTTGCGATCAGAGGAACACACCGAACGACACCGAGTGGATCTTCGGCCCGTAGGTGGTGTCGAGGACATTGCACGGAGAATACTTGGCATAGAACTTCATGAGCGGCGTGACAAAGGTGCCCATGAGGTCTATGGTGAATGGCGACTGGTGGATATGCTTGTAGGTGGCCTTCTGTTTCTCGCCGTTGAGCTTGTATCGGGTCTTGATGGTGGCATGGGTGTTGAGATTGAAAACCGGACCGACAGAGAATCCCCAACCTTTCTTATAGTAGTGGTAGCGCACCGGAAAGGTGAGGCTGAAGACCTTGACGCGCGAGAACTGCGGGTCGGAACCCTCGGGCAACGGCTCGACGGAGACAGTGCCGTCGTCGGCCTTGACAAACTGCCGGCGGTCGCCGATGCGATAGTTGCGCCAGTCTACGCCTATGCCCACCGACACTTCGTGACCTTTGTGCCACAGCGCATGGTTGAAGTCGGCGATGAGCCACCACAGCTCCCACGACTCAAAGGGCTTGAACGACAGTGGCGCGGAGGCCGAGGGCGCGTTGAAACCGACGAAAAGGTTACTTATTATCTGTGTGCCACGATTGAGATGGCGTTTTTTGCCGAATCCGCCGATGCTGAAGCTCCAGTCGTTGCCGATGGTGGCGGTGCTCACATAGTTGCTGTCTACGGCTTGCAGCATGCTCTCATAGCGGTAGGTGCTGTCGTTGTCGCGACCGACGATTTGAACTTTGAGCAGGGAGTCTTGATCGATGACAACCACTTTTTGGGGATGATTTACGACAAGGGTGTCTTGGGTGTTGGTTGCGTGGGCGCCCAATGTGACGGCCAGCGCGATGAGCAATGTGTATGGTTTCATGTGAATGTGATTTTGATTCGATGAGAACAGATGTTCGCCGCATGCGGCCTGCGCCGGGCGATGGCGCGTCCGAATCGGGCGATGATGTGTGATAATATGGATTATGCGATGGGGGAGATGTCAGGGCTTGTTGATGAGTTTGCCGAGTTGGCGCACATCTTTTACAGTGCCCTCCATATAGATCAGCGTGACGAGTGTCTGCCCTTGTGCATCTTTTTGGGTAATCAAGCTGATGAATCGGTTGAGTCTCTTCTCCGGCGGGAGCGCGAAGACGGTGCTTTCGGTTCTTATGCCGTCGCTGTTTCGCTTCACGGTCTGTGCCGAGAGATGGTTCCGGTCGCACAGCGCCTTGTCTTTGGCGACGAGCGCCGCTACCGTCTCGGCCTCGGTAGCCGTGGCCTTGAACCGTGCGCTACGATAGTAGGACAGTTGGTAGCGGGCCAGGGCCTTGCCGCTCACACGGGTGAGCACCATGCGTTCAGGCGGTACCACCCCCCCATCGAATATGCGCGAGGTGTGGAGCGCGGCCGACTGGCCTTGTGCCGACATGGTGCTGAGGAGCAGCCAGAGCGTGCAGAGCATGCTGATGAGATGATGTTTCATAGTTTGTTGCTTTTAATAGTTTCCAAAAGCCTGACGCAGTTCGCCGTCCACATCGGGCGCGTGGTCTGTGGCCACGTACATCGTGCGGGTCACTTCGCGCATCACCGTTGCCTTGTCGGTATAGATCTTGCCGTAGAGCGACAGTTCGTAGCTCTCGGAAGGACAGAAGTGTAGCACGGTGCTCAGGCCTACGGCGGCGATGACTGCCGCTGCCACGGCCAATCGTTGCAGGCCGTGGGGCTGGCGTTTGGGATGTGCCACTCCGGTCGTGATGCAGGGCGCGGCGACGGCACGCAGGTCGAGAAACATCTGCTTGAGCGGCCGAAGGTCGTCGGGAAGGTCGGCCGCCGCGAAATAATCGTAGAGCTGCTGTTCCTCGTCGGGGGTTGTCTCGCCGTCGAAAAACCGGTTGGTGAGGGTGTGGATATCTTTCATTACTTATACCTTTTTAAATAGAGGTCTCTCACGGCCATGCGTGCACGGCTCAGGGCTTTGCGTATGGCGGTCGGCGTGGAGCCGATGAGTAGTGCGATTTCGGCCATCTCCATGCCCTCGATGTGCCGAAGTCGGAGTATGGTCTGTTGCAGGTCGGGCAGCGTGTCGATGACAGCCATCATGCGGTCGATGCTCTGCTGCGTGTCGTCGGAAGTCTCTGCGAGGGGCAAGGTGTCGATGTCGGCGGTGGGGCGCTGTCGCCGCAGGCGGTCGATACACCGGTTTCGCACGAGCACCTTGGCCAGTCGGTCCATCGGGGGCGTCACGTGGTCGCGCATGAGCCATAGCTTCAGTAACACGTCTTGCACCATATCCTCCGCCTCGTCGTTGTCTGAGAGGAAGTGTCTCGCCTCCTGCTGGAGCAGAGGGCGTAGCCGGCTTGCTTCGTGTTGATACTCTGTGGCGGTCATCTTCGCGTTGTTGTTTGTCATCAGTACGCAAAGGTAGCGGTTTTGTGACATAGTTTTTTGTTTTTTCTTCAATTTGGTTTTCGACCGAGAAAACCTACTGTGTAAAGCGTGAGATTCCATCGTTTTCATGAATAAATATGTGTTCAAGGAGATGAAATGTAATTCGAAGAGTGTTCGGGATGCTATATTGAAAGAAAAAAACACATTTTTTGTATTAAATTCCATGCAAAACTAATGGTTATACTATGAATTATTGCTAAATTTGCGCAGATGTATGAGAAATCTTGAAAAGGGACTGATTAACTGCTTTTACTATTATAGAACTAAAACAATTTTATCTTATGGTTGGACTGTTGAATTGTGTGCGGGCTCATTTTTCTGTTTGGCGTGTCAAGGATTTCGCGTCTCCTGTCACAAGCAAGGGCCGTGTTACATTTGCCGAGAGAGAATACAGAGAGAGCAATGTGCTGTTGATTAAGATAGAGTTTGTCGTAAAAATGCTGGATCACGGATGGTATCCTGCGCGGAGCAGGTCGTTCTCGCGTCTTTACCGGATATCATACCGTCGGGTGTGGAAACATCATCTGACGTTGGAGCAGTATGTTAGGTTGCAAGAGCTGGATAGTAAGTATCGGAAAATGATGCATCATAAGATGTATCTTATGCGTGCGACAGCATGACACCAGATGGCGTTGCGTGCGGCATGTGGAAGAGAATATGAGTTATCGGAGCATGCGACCGGTCTGAAAGTCGGGCAGCCGGCGCATGAGCGACGACGGCGGTGGTAATTCGTATGCTTGTTTTTTTTATGGCAAGATTTTTACATTGATTACCTTGAGATGACGGTTTTGTGACTGATGTTCTCAGGCCGTCGGTGGCTTGTCCGCTGCTTGGGAGGGGAGGTGTGTGCGTGATGGCAGTGGTGGCGCGGTCGCCCATCAGTGTCACACCGAGAAAAGCGTTAAAGATGTGATATAATAGAAAAACGCATCAAATATTTGTTTAATTAAAAAATAAGCAGTAATTTTGCACCGCAATTTNNATCGGCTTGCCTGAAGACCGAATTGCCGGAAGAACAGGACACACATAGCCTGGTCATCCTCCACCAGGCCGTCAAGCCATTGGCGGCTCAGTACAGCGCGGGGGGAGGAATGTACGGTCCTGCCGGTACAGGCTGCCGGAGAGACTGGTGTGGAAAGCGACGGCTCCCACCGGACTTCCCGACTGAGCCATTATTCGCGTGAAACTAATTTTTAAAAACAAAGATTTATTAACTGGACCTTTATTGGGCTGAGGGTGAACAGCATAGCGTGGGATATAATGATGGATAAGATTTTAGACAAAATATTTGCGGGTTCGGAAAATTAGCAGTAATTTTGCACCGCAATTTGTGGTATTGTGCCCATTTGCAAAGTTTTACATTAAAAATTTAAACCAAAACAAAATGATTATTGTACCCGTAAAGGATGGTGAGAACATCGAAAGAGCTCTCAAGAAGTTCAAGAGAAAGTTTGAAAAGACAGGTGTGGTGAAAGAGCTTCGCGCTCGTCAGCAGTATGACAAGCCCTCTGTTTTGAAGCGTCTCAAGATGGAACACGCTGTCTACGTACAGAAACTGCGTCGCGAGGAAGAATAATCTCCGCGAAAAATTTGGTAGTTTAAATTAATTTCTGTATATTCGTTGCCGAAAAGAGGTTGTGCAAGCAACATTCGGACAACGTATGACGATGATTGAAGAATTTTTGGACTATCTTCAGTTTGAGCGGAGACGCTCACCGCTGACGATAAAAAGCTACTCGGAAGACCTGTGTGCTTTTGAGACTTTTTTCAAGAATTTGGGAGATCAACTCACATGGGAGTCGGTAGACTCTGATGTCATTCGCGACTGGATGGAGAGTATGATGGATAAAGGAAACAGTGCCACAAGTGTGAACAGAAGACTGTCGGCGTTGCGTTCCCTTTATCGTTTTGCACTCTCCCGAAATATGGTCGACCACGACCCGGCACGTCGTGTGCAGGGCCCCAAGAAGGGAAAGCCGCTGCCTCAGTTTCTCAAGGAGAACGAAATGGACAGGCTGCTGGACGACACGGAATGGGGTGATGATTATAAATCGGTACGTGCGCGTACCATTATAATGATGTTCTACGAGACCGGAATGAGGTTGGCCGAACTGATTGGACTTGACACCGGGTCGATAGACTATGTCAACCATCAGGTTAAGGTGACCGGCAAGGGCAACAAGCAGCGTATCATCCCGTTTGGCAACGAATTGGAATCGACGTTGAAGGCGTTTGCACTACTGCGCGACAAGATAGTCGCGCGAGAGGACGAGGCGTTCTTCGTGACCGAGAAAGGGTGTCGCATGACGCCTGCTCAGGTCAGGGCTGAGGTGAGACAGCAACTTTCTAAGGTTTGCACGATGAAGAAGTTGTCGCCACATGTGCTTAGGCATACCTTTGCCACTGCCATGCTTAATCATGGTGCCGGAATAGAAAGTGTAAAGAGACTGCTCGGACACGAAAGTGTCTCGACAACGGAGATATATACCCATACCACGTTTGAGCAGCTCAAGCGAGTGTACGATGAAGCCCATCCAAGGGCGTGAGTTTAACCTTTAAAATGGAGGTAACTATGGAAGTTATGATTCAGTCGATTAAATTCGACACTACCGAAAAATTACAGGCGTTTATCGAAAAGAAAGTCGCCAAGTTGGAAAAAACATTCGAAGACATTCAGAAAGTAGAGGTGCAATTAAAAGTTGTGAAGCCCGCGACTGCTCTAAATAAAGAAACCAGCATTACAGTGGCTGTCCCGGGAGGCGGACCGCTCTTTGTCACCAAGACCTGTGACACTTTCGAGGAGGGTACCGACCTGTGCATAGACGCATTGCGAGTTCAACTGGAGAAATTCAAGGAAAAATTGAGAAATCATTGAAAAATTCCTCGAAAAGTTTTGGGGATTAAAAAATAAACAGTATCTTTGCAGCCGTTTTACAACAAGTCCTACTCATGGTCGCTAAGCGGCTGCAGGGATACGCCTCTTTAGCTCAGTTGGCCAGAGCACGTGATTTGTAATCTCGGGGTCGTTGGTTCGAATCCGACAAGAGGCTCTTCTGAGGCGAAGGGAGTGATGTAAGACGATATGGCAGAATGGGTGGTTACCAGAGTGGCCAAATGGGGCAGACTGTAAATCTGCTGGCTCTTGCCTTCGGTGGTTCGAATCCATCACCACCCACTTCTTTAGTCAAATATGTAATGCGGAAATAGCTCAGTTGATAGAGCACTAGCCTTCCAAGCTGGGGGTCGCGGGTTTGAGCCCCGTTTTCCGCTCAAGGATTTTGCTGTAATAGCTCAGTGGTAGAGCACTTCCTTGGTAAGG
Organism: Prevotella sp. UBA1395; assembly: GCA_002305235.1. Classification (GTDB taxonomy): domain Bacteria; phylum Bacteroidota; class Bacteroidia; order Bacteroidales; family Bacteroidaceae; genus Prevotella. The sequence goes on from DBQL01000134.1 coordinate 5,960, forward strand.
AAGAGGTCCTGAGTTCAACTCTCAGTTACAGCTCACTTCTTGTCTACATAAAACCTGACAGAAGAAAAACTAAATCATTCACAGAATAATATTTAATTTTATTATAATAAAAAAGTAAAGCTATGGCTAAAGAGACGTTCGTGCGCACCAAACCGCATGTTAACATTGGTACAATTGGTCACGTTGACCACGGTAAGACAACTCTGACCGCTGCTATTTCTCTTGTACTTCACAAACGTTTGGGTACAGGTGAGGAAGTGAAGTCTTTCGATCAGATCGATAACGCCCCCGAGGAGAAAGAGCGTGGTATCACTATCAACACCGCTCATATCGAATATGAGACCGCAAAGCGTCACTATGCACACGTTGACTGTCCGGGTCACGCTGACTATGTGAAGAACATGGTTACCGGTGCTGCTCAGATGGACGGTGCTATCCTTGTTTGTGCTGCAACAGACGGTCCGATGCCTCAGACTCGTGAGCACGTGTTGCTCGCTCGTCAGGTAAACGTTCCTCGTTTGGTTGTGTTCTTGAACAAGTGCGACGACCCTGAAGTTGATGAGGAAATGATTGACCTCGTTAAGATGGACATTCAGGACCTTCTGACTTCTTACGGCTATGAGGAGGAATCTCCTATCATCACCGGTTCTGCCCTCGGTGCACTCAACGGTGTTGCTAAGTGGGAAGACTCTGTAATGGAGTTGATGGACGCTGTTGACGAGTGGATTCAGGAGCCTGAGCGTATGGTTGACAAACCCTTCTTGATGCCGGTTGAGGACGTGTTCTCTATCACTGGTCGTGGTACTGTTGCTACCGGTCGTATCGAGGCTGGTCGTTGCAAGATTGGTGACGAAGTTCAGTTGCTTGGTCTCGGTGAAGACAAGAAGTCTACCATTACCGGTGTTGAGATGTTCCGCAAGATTCTTGAGGAAGGTGAAGCCGGTGACAACGTAGGTCTGTTGCTCCGTGGTATCGAGAAGTCTGAAATCAAGCGTGGTATGGTTGTCGTTCACCCGGGTGCCATCACTCCGCACGATCACTTCAAGGCTTCTGTATACGTGCTGAAGAAAGAGGAGGGTGGCCGTCACACTCCGTTCGGTAACAAGTATCGTCCTCAGTTCTATCTCCGTACTATGGACTGTACAGGTGAGATTACTCTCCCTGCAGGTGTAGATATGGTGATGCCCGGTGACAACGTAGAAATCGAGGTTACTCTGATCTATCGTGTTGCCTTGAATGAGGGTCTTCGCTTCGCTATCCGCGAGGGTGGTCGTACAGTAGGATCTGGTCAGATCACCGCAATCCTCGACGACGTGAAGGAGGCATAATCTAAGCTATCGCTTCAACAATATAGTCTCCGCAATAGCGGTTGCGGAGACTTTTTTACGGGTTTAGCTCAGTTGGTAGAGCACTGGTCTCCAAAACCAGGTGTCGAGAGTTCGAATCTTTCAACCCGTGCTAAAAAGAAGATAATATGTTTAAAACAATAGTCAAATATTGCAAGGAATTTGTCAATTATTGCAAAGCTTGTTACGATGAACTTGCGCATAATACGACTTGGCCGACACGTGCCGAACTTACTCACAGTGCAGTGATTGTATTATCTGCTTCCCTTGTTATTGCACTGATAGTGTTCGCTATGGATTTCGTGTTCAAAAGCCTTATGGGTATTGTTTATCCGGGTTAATCAATCAAGAAGATGGCTGTAACAGGAAAGAATTGGTATGTGCTGCGTGTTGTCAGTGGAAAAGAAGCCAAGCTGAAGGAATACATCGAGGCTGAAATGAAACACAACAAGTTGCTCTCTAATCATGTTTCTCAGGTTCTCATACCTATGGAGAAACAGGCATCTGTTCGCAATGGCAAACGTGTCGAGAAGGAAAAGACTTCTCTTCCCGGCTATATTTTTGTCGAGGCCGAACTGATAGGTGATGTGGCTACGACCCTCAGGTTCATGCCCAATTGCCTTGGTTTTCTTGGTGGACTGGATAATCCTAACCCCGTGCCGCAGTCACAGATCAATCGTATGATTGGCGCTGCCGAGGAGAGTGAGATTGATAATGAAGTGTCAATCCCATACATGATCGACGAGACAGTGAAGGTGATGGACGGTCCGTTCTCTGGTTTTGAAGGTGTGATCGAGGAGATCAACACCGAGAAACGTAAGTTGAAGGTGATGGTCAAGATCTTCGGACGTAAAACTCCGTTAGAGCTCGGATTTATGCAAGTTGAGAAAGTTACGGAGTAATTGTTACGAATTACGAAGGACTTTATACATTACAATTATTTTAATTAGAAAGAAATGGCTAAAGAAGTTGCTGGATTAATCAAATTACAGATTAAAGGTGGCGCAGCAAATCCTTCCCCTCCCGTTGGCCCGGCTTTGGGTTCTAAGGGTATCAATATCATGGGATTTTGCAAGGAATTCAACGCCCGTACCCAGGATAAAGCCGGTAAGGTTTTGCCGGTTGTTATCACATACTATGCTGACAAGTCATTCAGTTTTGTTATCAAGACTCCCCCTGCAGCTATTCAGCTGAAAGAGGCTGCCAAGGTAAAGTCTGGTTCAAGTCAGCCTAATCGTAAGAAGGTTGCCTCTGTAACATGGGAACAGGTAAAGGCTATTGCTGAGGACAAGATGGCTGATTTGAATTGCTTCACCGTAGAAAGTGCAATGAAACTCATCGCTGGTACGGCCCGTAGTATGGGTATCACTGTAAAAGGGGACTTCCCTGAATAATTAATAAACTTCAATTTAAGTAAGTAAAATGAGTAAACTGACAAAAAATCAGAAATCAGTAGCTGAGAAGGTTGAAGCAGGGAAGGCATATACATTGAAAGAGGCTGCACAGCTGGTAAAGGATATCACCACTACCAAGTTTGATGCATCTCTTGATATCGATGTGCGTTTGGGTGTTGACCCGCGCAAGGCAAACCAGATGGTTCGCGGCGTGGTGACACTTCCTCACGGAACTGGTAAGACAGTTCGTGTACTCTGTCTTTGTACACCTGATCAGGAAGAGGCAGCTAAGGCTGCCGGTGCTGATTATGCTGGTCTCGATGAATATATCGAAAAGATCAAAGGTGGATGGCTTGATATCGATGTGATTATCACTATGCCGTCTTGCATGGGTAAGGTTGGTCCTCTGGGTCGCTTCCTCGGTCCTCGTGGATTGATGCCTAACCCCAAGAGTGGTACTGTGACAATGGACGTTGCTAAGGCTGTTGCTGACGTTAAGCAGGGTAAGATTGACTTTAAGGTAGATAAGGCTGGTATTATTCATTCATCCATTGGTAAGGTTTCTATGACCACCGATCAGATTTTTGGTAATGCCAAGGAGTTTATCAATACGATTATTCGTTTGAAACCGGCTGCCGCTAAAGGTACATACCTCAAGAGTATCTTTATTTCAAGTACAATGAGTAAGGGTATCAAAATTGATCCTAAATCAGTTGAATAACTCTAAAAGTTTGGTAAAATGAAGAAAGAAGTAAAAGATACTATCATTGTTGACCTTGGTGAGAAGATTAAGAAGTATCCTCATTTCTATCTGGTAGATGTTACCGGATTGAATGCAGAGGCTACAAGTTCTCTTCGTCGCAAGTGTTTCAATCAGGAGATTAAGATGGTTGTAGTGAAGAATAATCTTCTTCACAAGGCTTTCGAGGCTTCTGAGATTGATTTCTCTGAACTTTATGGTGTATTGAAGGGTAATATCGCTGTTCTCTTTTCACAGACAGCTAACGTGCCCGCCAAGCTCCTGAAGGATACAGACATTGTTAAGGCCGGAGTTCCCTCTCTGAAGGCTGCCTATGCCGAAGAGGGTTTCTATGTAGGTGCCGACAAACTCGAAGAGTTGGCTTCTATCAAGAGCAAGAACGAGGTTATCGCAGATATCATTGCTCTGTTGCAGTCTCCTGCAAAGAATGTTGTTTCTGCACTCCAGTCAGGCGCAGGCACCATCCACGGTGTGCTCAAGACTTTAGGCGAGCGTCCTGAATAATTTTCAATACTATAAAGTCAAAATTATTTTTAACGAATACAATAAAATTTAGAATAAAATGGCAGACGTAAAAGCTATTGCAGAAGAGTTAGTAAATCTTACTGTTAAGGAAGTTAATGAGTTGGCAACAGTCCTGAAGGACGAGTACGGAATTGAGCCTGCTGCTGCAGCTGTTGCAGTTGCTGGTCCTGCAGCCGGAGCGGCAGCTGGTCCCGCAGCAGAAGAGAAGACTTCTTTCGATGTAGTTCTCACTGACATCGGTGCTACTAAACTTCAGGTTGTGAAGGTAGTCAAGGAAGTTTGCGGTCTCGGTCTGAAAGAGGCTAAGGCTCTCGTAGAGGGTGCTCCCGCTACTATCAAGGAGGGTGTGTCTAAGGACGAGGCTGAGAACCTGAAGAAAGCCATCGAAGAGGCTGGTGCTAAGGTTGAACTGAAGTAAGCTCTTTGATATTTGAACGCTACATTGTCCTGCTATAAGGGCAATGTAGCTGTTTTAGTTTCAAAATACTACATGGTTAGGATTTGCCCAGTCGGTGAGTCCTAACCTTTTTGTGTCTTTCATGACATTTTTCTCTTTTACTCCCGGTAGGGAATAGGTATTAGATCAATATTTTATTTATGTCAAACGTTATTAATAACAGAGAAAACTTTGCAAGCGTTCAGAATCCGTTTCCTTATCCGGATTTTCTTGACGTTCAGCTGAAGTCTTTCAAGGACTTTCTCCAGTTGGATACTCCGCCTGAAGAGCGTAAAAATGATGGCCTGTATAAGGTATTCGCAGAGAACTTCCCAATCACCGATACTCGAAATAATTTCGTGTTAGAGTTCTTGGATTACTATATCGATCCGCCTCGTTATTCCATTTCCGAATGTTTGGAGCGTGGTTTGACCTACAGCGTACCCTTGAAGGCTAAGATGAAGCTGTACTGTACAGACCCCGACCATGAGGATTTCGGTACTTTTATTCAGGATGTGTTCTTGGGTACTATTCCTTATATGACTGATAATGGTACGTTCATTATCAACGGAGCTGAGCGCGTTGTGGTTTCGCAGTTGCATCGTTCTCCCGGTGTATTCTTCGGTCAGGGTGTTCATGCCAACGGCACGGTGCTTTACAGTGCTCGTATTATTCCGTTTAAGGGATCTTGGATTGAGTTTGCAACCGATATTAATGACGTGATGTATGCTTACATTGATCGCAAAAAGAAATTACCGGTAACAACTCTTCTTCGTGCCATTGGCTATGAGAGCGATAAGGATATACTCCAGATTTTTGATCTTGCAGAAGAGATCAAGGTCAATAAGCGTAATCGGAAGGAATTGCTTGGTCGCCGTTTGGCCGCGCGTGTCCTCAAAAGTTGGAACGAAGATTTCGTCGATGAGGATACGGGTGAGGTTGTAACCGTCGAGCGCAATGATGTGATACTCGAGCGCGAGATTGATATTACCGAGGATAATTTAGACGCCATACTCGAGAGTGGCGTTAGCACTGTTCTTGTTCATAAGGACGCTGAGTCTGCCAATAAGTATGATATTATCTTCGAGACATTGAAGAAAGATACCAGCAACTCTGAACGAGAGGCTGTGAACTATATATATCGTCAGTTGCGTAATGCGGAGCCTGCCGATGACGCGAGTGCACGGGAGGTGTTCCAAAACCTGTTCTTCTCTGACAAGAGATATGATCTGGGTGAGGTGGGTCGCTATCGCATCAATAAGAAACTTGGTGAGAACATCGACATGGATGTGCGTGTGCTGACCAAGGAAGACATTATCGAGATCATTAAATATCTCATTAAGCTGATTCACTCCAACGCGATGGTTGATGACATTGACCATTTGTCCAATCGTCGTGTACGTACTGTTGGTGAGCAGTTGGCCAACCAGTTCTCTATCGGTTTGGCCCGCATGAGCCGTACCATTCGTGAACGCATGAATGTTCGCGATAATGAGGTGTTCACACCTACCGATCTGATCAATGCCAAGACCATATCGAGTGTTATCAACTCTTTCTTTGGCACCAACCCGCTGAGCCAGTTCATGGATCAGACCAACCCGTTGGCCGAGGTGACCCACAAGCGTCGTCTTTCTGCCCTTGGCCCCGGAGGTTTGTCTCGTGAGCGTGCGGGCTTTGAGGTTCGTGACGTTCACTACACTCACTACGGTCGTCTGTGCCCTATCGAGTCTCCTGAAGGCCCGAACATCGGACTTATTTCTTCGCTTTGTGTGTATGCCACTATCAATGAGCTGGGCTTTATAGAGACTCCCTACCGCAAGGTAGATAAGCATCAGGTAGACCTGAACAATGACGATGTTGTTTATCTTACCGCTGAGGAAGAGGAAGGTCGTCTGATTGCTCAGGGCAATGCACCTTTGAGAGAAGATGGTACCTTTATCCGTAGCTTTGTCCATTGCCGTTACGCCGCAGATTTCCCGGTTGTCGATCCCGACGATGTAAACTTGATGGA
>DBQL01000134.1:12486-17018 GCA_002305235.1 Prevotella sp. UBA1395
CCTATCGTGGGAACCGGATTGGAGAAGCAGGTGTGTGAAGACAGTCGTACGATGATTACCGCCGAAGGCGAGGGTGTCATCGAATATGTGGATGCCACTACTATCCGTATTCTCTATGACCGCACTGAGGACGACGAGTTTGTCAGCTTCGAGCCGGCAATCAAGGAGTACAGCATTTCCAAATTCCGCCGTACCAACCAGAACATGACCATTGACTTGCGTCCTATCTGCAGCAAGGGACAGCGTGTGAAGAAGGGTGATATCCTTACCGAAGGATATGCCACAGAGAATGGCGAGCTTGCTTTGGGCCGTAACCTTTTGGTGGCTTACATGCCTTGGAAGGGTTACAACTATGAGGATGCTGTTGTCATCTCCGAGCGTATGGTTCGAGAAGACGTGCTCACTTCTGTTCATGTAGACGAGTATTCACTCGATGTACGAGAGACCAAGCGTGGCATGGAGGTCTTCACCAGTGATATTCCCAATGTCAGTGAGGAGGCTACCAAAGACCTTGATGATAATGGTGTGATTCGTATTGGTGCCCGTGTAGAACCGGGCGACATCATGATTGGAAAGATTTCGCCTAAGGGCGAGAGCGATCCTTCTCCTGAAGAGAAGTTGCTTCGCGCCATTTTCGGCGACAAGGCCGGTGATGTGAAGGATTCTTCTTTGAAGGCTAACCCATCGTTGAGTGGTGTGGTGATTGACAAGAAGTTGTTTGCCCGTGCCGAGAAGACCCGTGAATCCAAGAAGCAAGATAAGATTTTGCTTCAGAAGATTGATGAAGAGTACGAGGCCAAGAGCGATGAATTGAAGAACATGCTTGTCGACAAGCTCATGATTCTGACAGAAGACAAGACCTGCCAAGGTGTCAAGGATTATACCGATGCCGAGATTATCACAAGGGGCAGCAAGTTCACTGTTGCCGCGTTGAAGAATCTTGAGTATGACGGTATTCAGAGTAATGGGTGGACAGAGGATGAGCACACCAATGGTTTGATCCAAAAGCTCATCATGAACTATATCCGCAAGGACAAGCAGTTGGCTGCCGATCAGAACCGTCGCAAGTTTGCTATCACCATCGGTGACGATCTCCCCTCAGGAGTTCTCAAGATGGCCAAGGTTTATATTGCCAAGAAGCGTAAGATTCAGGTTGGTGACAAGTTGGCCGGTCGTCATGGCAACAAGGGTATCGTATCCAAGATTGTACGTATGGAAGATATGCCGTTCTTGGAGGATGGCCGTCCCGTCGACTTGGTATTGAACCCGATGGGTGTGCCTTCGCGTATGAACTTGGGACAGATTTTCGAGGCCATCCTTGGTGCTGCCGGTCGCAAGCTGGGCAAGAAGTTTGCCACTCCAATCTTTGATGGTGCCAAGCTCGACGACCTGAAGGCATGGACCGATAAGGCCGGATTGCCCAATCTGTGTTCCACATATATATACGATGGTGAGACCGGCGAGCGTTTCGACCAGCCGGCTACTGTGGGTGTGACCTACTTCATGAAGCTCGGACACATGGTCGAGGACAAGATGCACGCCCGTTCCATCGGTCCGTACTCACTCATTACCCAGCAGCCGCTTGGCGGTAAGGCCCAGTTTGGTGGACAGCGTTTCGGAGAGATGGAGGTCTGGGCTCTTGAGGGCTTCGGTGCCAGCCATGTCCTTCAGGAGATGTTGACCATCAAGAGTGACGATGTCACAGGTCGTTCCAAGGCATACGAGTCCATCGTCAAGGGTGATCCAATGCCGACACCGGGTATCCCCGAGTCTCTCAATGTGCTTCTCCATGAGCTTCGCGGCCTTGGATTAAGCGTGAAGTTGGATTAATAAGAATATTGATTAGTTAGAAATATGGCTTTCAAAAAAGATACAAAGGTAAAGACTAATTTTACGAAGATTACCATCAGTCTCGCTTCTCCGGAAGAGATCAAGGAAAATTCGTATGGTGAGGTCACCAAGCCCGAAACCATCAACTATCGTACATACAAGCCCGAGCGCGACGGTCTCTTCTGTGAAAAGATCTTCGGTCCTACCAAGGACTACGAGTGTGCCTGTGGAAAATACAAGCGTATTCGTTACAAAGGCATTGTCTGCGACCGTTGTGGTGTCGAGGTGACAGAGAAGAAGGTGCGTCGTGAGCGCAGCGGACATATAGAACTTGTGGTGCCGGTGGCCCATATTTGGTATTTCCGTTCACTGCCCAACAAGATTGGTTACCTTCTTGGATTGCCCACCAAGAAGTTGGATTCTGTCATTTATTACGAGAAATATATCGTGATCAAGCCCGGCGAACTTGCCGGTGCCAAAGATGCTGAGGGCGTAGAAGACCTCAATGGTTCTCATAAGTTGGATTTGTTGTCAGAGGAAGAGTACCTCGATATTATCGACAACCGCTTGGATCCCAACAACGACCTGCTCGATGACAGCGATCCTAACAAGTTCATTGCCAAGATGGGTGCCGAGGCTGTGCTTGACCTGCTCAAAGACCTCGACCTCGATTCCTTGAGCTATGAGCTTCGCGACCGTGCCAACAACGATTCCAGCCAGATGCGCAAGACCGAGGCTCTGAAGCGCCTTCAGGTCGTAGAGGCTTTCCGTAGCTCCACGGCCGTGAACAATCCCGAATGGATGATCCTCAAGATTGTTCCGGTCATCCCGCCCGAGCTGCGTCCTTTGGTGCCGTTGGATGGTGGCCGTTTCGCCACCTCCGACCTCAATGACCTCTATCGTCGCGTCATCATCCGTAACAACCGTCTGAAGCGACTGATGGAAATCAAGGCCCCCGAGGTGATTCTCCGCAACGAGAAGCGTATGTTGCAAGAGGCCGTAGACTCTCTTTTCGACAACAGCCGCAAGGCCAGTGCCGTCAAGAGCGAGTCCAACCGTCCTCTCAAGTCGCTCTCCGACTCTCTCAAGGGTAAGCAGGGCCGTTTCCGTCAGAACTTGCTCGGTAAGCGTGTCGACTATTCCGCACGTTCGGTTATCGTTGTCGGTCCCGAGTTGAAGATTGGTGAGTGCGGTCTCCCCAAGTTGATGGCGGCAGAGCTTTACAAGCCATTCATCATTCGCAAGCTCATTGAGCGCGGTATCGTAAAGACCGTGAAGAGTGCCAAGAAGATCGTCGATCGCCGCGAACCCGTCATTTGGGACATCCTCGAGAATGTCATGAAGGGTCACCCTGTGCTTCTCAACCGTGCTCCCACGCTCCACCGTCTTTCGGTGATGGCATTCCAGCCTAAACTCATCGAGGGCAAGGCCATTCAGCTTCACCCGTTGGCATGTACCCCGTTCAATGCCGACTTTGATGGCGACCAGATGGCTGTTCACCTCCCGTTAAGCAATGAGGCCGTGCTCGAGGCTCAGATCCTGATGCTTCAGAGCCACAACATCCTCAATCCGGCCAATGGTGCTCCTGTCACTGTTCCATCACAGGATATGGTGCTCGGACTTTATTATATCACCAAAATCCGCCCGGGTGCCAAGGGTGAGGGACTCACGTTCTATGGTCCCGAGGAGGCCATCATCGCTCACAACGAGGGTCGTTGCGAAGAGCATGCCTTGGTGAAGTGTTTCGTTGACGATATCGTAGACGGCCAGCGTGTCCGCCACATGGTCGAGACCACGGTCGGACGTATCATTGTCAATGATATTATTCCTAAGGAGATCGGATTCTTCAACGGCATCATCTCCAAGAAGTCATTGCGTGGTCTCATCGCCGACGTGATCACTTCGGTGGGTATGGCCCGTGCTTGCTCGTTCCTTGATGGTATCAAGAACTTGGGTTATCACATGTCATACGTTGCCGGTCTTTCGTTCAACCTCGACGATATCATCGTTCCTAAGGAGAAGGCCGAGATTGTGAAGAAAGGTCAGGATGAGGTCAATGAGGTGACAGCCAACTTCGATATGGGTTTGATTACCGATAAGGAGCGTTACAATCAGGTCATCGACGCATGGACACACGTTAACGACAATCTGAAGAAGGCTGTGATGAAACACATGACCGAAGACGATCAGGGATTCAATGCCGTGTACATGATGCTCGATTCCGGAGCCCGTGGTTCGGCCGATCAGATTGCCCAGCTTGCCGGTATGCGTGGTTTGATGGCCAAGCCCCAGAAGGCCGGAGCCGAAGGAAACTCCATCATCGAGAACCCGATTCTGAACAACTTGAAAGAGGGAATGTCTGTACAGGAGTACTTCATCGCCTCTCACGGAGCGCGTAAGGGTCTTGCCGATACCGCCATGAAGACTGCCGATGCCGGATACCTCACCCGTCGTTTGGTCGATGTTTCCCACGATGTGATCATCAACGAGGAAGACTGCGGCACACTGCGTGGTCTCGAATGCCGTGCATTGAAAGACGGCGACGAGGTGATCTCTACCTTGTCAGAGCGAATCCTCGGACGCGTTTCTGTACACGATGTCATCAATCCGCATACCAACGAAGTCATCGTGGTGGCCGGAGAAGAGATTACCGAAGCCAAGGCCAAGGCCATTGAGGCTGCTCAGGTCGAGATGGTCGAGAT
>DBQL01000134.1:17044-17538 GCA_002305235.1 Prevotella sp. UBA1395
GCACAGGCTATCGGTGAGCCGGGTACACAGCTTACGCTCCGTACGTTCCACTCCGGTGGTGTGGCCGAGAATGCCGCTGCCAATGCCAGCATGAAAGCCAAGTATGACGCCAAGTTGAGGTTCGACGGCCTTCGTACCGTACCCTTCGTCGACAAGAGCGGCGAGACCGAGGTTGAATGTCAGATGGTTGTGAGCCGTTTGGCCGAGGTTCAGTTCATCGATCTCAATACAGACATCGTGTTGGCCACATTGAACGTGCCATACGGTAGCTCTTTGTTCTTCAAGACCGACGATATTGTCAAGAAGGGAGACATTGTTTGTAAGTGGGACCCCTTCAATGCCGTGATCGTCAGCGAGTACGCCGGTACACTGCGTTTCCGCAATGTCATCGAAGGCTTGACCTATAAAGCCGAGACCGACGAGACCTCGGGTATGACCGAGCGTATCATCATCGAGTCTCGCGACCACAACACCATTCCTATGGTCGACGTTGT
>DBQL01000111.1:0-709 GCA_002305235.1 Prevotella sp. UBA1395
CTGAACCATTATTTAACGTGAGTTCGATGAAATTAAAGCGATGAAGGCTGTATGGCATGATTTTTTTACACCTTGATGCAGGGCTTTCTTCGAAAAGCGGCAATATGCGGCCGGTGCAGCTCAGGCTGATTAGTGGATTCAGGCTCAAATCCTGTTCCTCGGGGAAATGCCGGTGGTATGGCTGGTGATTACTATGGAGGAGAATTTGGAGGATGGCTCTCTGATACTATTGTCGAATAATATTTAAAACCCGAGTTCGGGATATGACACCGGTAATAATAGTTGATAATCTTGCCATCATTTTGTATCTTTATTGTTGTAAATCAGATGTTTACAAAAATAATTGACAATGATTGCCAATTACATCTTTCCGAAGCCAAGGAAACTCCTGAATTTTTATGTATAGCAGACGATTTTTGCACAGAATTCGACAAAGAAGTAGCAAAAATGTGAGTAGGATTGTTTTTTTTCTTCGGTCTGGGAGCGGTGGAAAGTGCTTTTCGGTCTAAGCAGGCACTCGTACTGTTCGGGGGGGACCGTACCCCGGCATGCGGCAGCTGATACTGTATGCGAAACTTACCACGGAAGGCTTGGAAGATGCTTATCCGATTGGCGAAAAGTGGAACGAGACCGAATAAATATAGAACCGGTGACGAATGGCCGGCAGCAGCACCCGTACTTTCCGCGTGCAAGCCGTTGGTTTCATAAT
>DBQL01000111.1:767-6777 GCA_002305235.1 Prevotella sp. UBA1395
TTGATTTCGTACTCATCTTCGGCCCATATCACTTTGCCGTAAAGGTCGAAGTGGTGCTTGCGCCCCATCCATCTTTGGTGAGACAGCGGGGCGGTGGGATTGATACATCTCGATGCTCGCCTGATGACGATGCTCTCCTTGTGTCGCTCGATGGCATATCCCTGCCCGATTTTGTTGGACCGCTTGGTGCGAGAGTCGTATCGCCAAAGTTCCTGTCCGTCGTCCAAATAGAAGGTGGCGAGGTCGCCCTTGTCGATGGCAATGAAGAAGAAGTTGCCATCGGGACTGAGCCATGTGGAGAGCACATGGGCGTAGCTGGTATTGGCGATGCTGACCTCCTGCTGCTGGTTGGTCATGACATCGAAGCAGAATACACGGTGGTTTTTCAGATAGTAGATGCAGTGCCGGTGGTTGTCGGTGTACTTGGCAATGACCTTGGCATCGGGCGACAATGACTTTGCGACACCCTTGACCCTGTTGGCTACCGGGGTCTGTGAATGGGCTGCGGTGAGCATGAGCAGCAGATAAAGCAGGGTGGCGAGTCGTTGTCTCAAAATGATCTTGAAATGATAAGATAGGAACGCCATTGGGAAATGGTCCCAATGTAACGTCCCTATCGTCCTTGAAAGGTGTGAGTATCTTGGTATGCCGTGTTTAATAGGCAAACAGGGGATAGTCTTTCATCGTGGCATTCACTTTCTCGCGTACACGCTTGATCACCTGCTCGTTTTCGGGATCTTTGAGCACTTCGTCGATAAGGTCGGCAACGAGGTGCATGAGGTCTTCCTTGGCCCCACGTGTGGTGAGGGCTGCTGTACCGAGACGGATGCCCGAAGTTTGGAACGCGCTGCGATCATCGTAGGGCACCTTGTTCTTGTTGACAGTGAGATCGGCGGCGACGAGTGCGGTCTCGGCCACCTTGCCGGTGAGGTCGGGGTATTTTTGGCGCAGGTCGAGGAGCATGGAGTGGTTATCGGTACCGCCACTGACGATGCTGAATCCGCGGTCGATGAGGTCTTGGGCCAATACGGCGGCGTTGGTCTTCACCTGTTGGGCATACTCTTTCCATGAGGGCAAGAGGTTCTCACCGAATCCCACGGCCTTGGCGGCGATGACATGCTCCAACGGGCCTCCTTGGTTGCCGGGGAACACGGCAGAGTTGAGCAGTTCGCTCATCTTCTTGACAACGCCCTTCTTGGTGGCCAGTCCCCAAGGATTGTCGAAGTCTTTGCCCAAGAGAATGACGCCGCCACGCGGACCGCGCAGGGTCTTGTGGGTGGTGGTGGTGACGATATGTGCATATTGCAGAGGGTTCTTGAGCAGACCGGCGGCGATGAGGCCGGCGGGATGGGCCATGTCGATGAGCAGCAGTGCACCTACTTGGTCGGCGATTTTCCTCATGCGCTCGTAGTCCCATTCTCTGCTGTATGCCGATCCGCCACCGATGATCAGCTTGGGTTTGTGTTGCAGGGCGAGGCGCTCCATCTCGTCGTAGTCTACGCGGCCGGTCTCACGGTCGAGGGTGTATCCCACGGGATTGTAGAGAATGCCGGAGGTGTTTACCGCGCTGCCGTGAGAGAGGTGCCCGCCTTGGTCGAGGTCGAGACCCATGAATGTGTCGCCGGGCTTGAGCACGGCGAGCAACACGGCTTGGTTGGCTTGTGCGCCGGAGTGTGGCTGCACGTTGGCGTATTCGGCGTTGAAAACTTTCTTCACGCGCTCAATGGCAAGAGTCTCTACTTGGTCGACAACCTGACATCCTCCGTAGTAGCGTTTGCCGGGCAGGCCCTCTGCGTATTTGTTGGTTAGGTAACTGCCCATTGCTTTCATCACTTCGTCACTGACAAAGTTTTCTGAAGCAATCAGCTCCATGCCTCTGAGCTGGCGTTGATGCTCCTGTTCGATAAGATTGAATATCTCCTGATCTCTTTCCATTGTGTAGATGTTATTATGTGTGATATATAAGCTAAAACTTAAATATGGCTGCAAAATTAATCAAAATATCCTTGATTTACAAACACATTGTTACCTTTTTGTGGCAGAAAAACGATGTGGGTAAGTTTTGGGGCAGCTCAGGCGAGTTCCACCTTGTCGATATCTTGTTCCATGTCGCAGTAGTGACATTTCAGGATTCCTTTTTCCTTGTCGACCACCGTAAACACGGTTTGCATAGGCTCGTTGTTGGTAATACACTTCGGATTGTTGCATTTCACGATGCCGTGCAGCTCGTCGGGAGTTTCCACGCGCTTCTTCTCAGCCACTTCATAGTTGCGGATGATGTTCAGTACGATTTTGGGGGCGACGACAGAGAGCTTGCTGATCTCTTCATCGGTGAAATACTTGTCGGATATTTTGATGATGCCTTTTTTGCCGATCTTGCTCGAGGGCAGATTGTATCCGATGGTCACCTGCACGTCGAGGTTGTGGAGATTGAGCAGGCGAACCACCTGATAGGTCTTGTCTGCGGGGATGTGGTCAATGACGGTGCCATTCTCGATGGCGGCCACTTGCAATTCTTTCTTTCCCATAATGATTCTTACGCCGGTATTTATGATGTTCAGTCGATGATGGTCTTGTCGTTTCTGATGTCTTCCAAGGTGATGCCAAGGCAATGGCAGAAGATGGCTTCACGGGCATAGAGACCGTTCTTGGCCTGCTGGATGTAGTAGGCATGGGGATTGCTGTCCACATCGTAGTCTATCTCGTTTACACGGGGCAGGGGGTGAAGTATCTTCATATTGGGCTTGGCATTGGCCAGCATCGAGTTTCTCAGTATGTATACATTCTTTACACGCTCGTATTCCATCAGGTCGGAGAAACGCTCTTTTTGAACGCGCGTCATATAGATAATGTCGGCGTTGGCAATCTCTTCTTCGCGAAAAGAGGTGTGCTCGTAGTAGGTGATGCCGTGTTTTTGGCAGTACAGCTTGTATTCCTGCGGCATGGCCAACTCTTCGGGCGCGATGAAGTGGAAGGTGGGATTATAATGGCGCATGGCCATGATGAGGGAGTGGACGGTACGCCCGTATTTCAGGTCGCCAACAAGGCAGATGTTCAGGTTCTCGAGTGTGCCCTGTGTCTTATACATGGAGTAGAGGTCGAGCAAACATTGCGAGGGGTGCATGTGCGCGCCGTCGCCGGCATTGATGATGGGGATGGGGGCCACCTCGCTGGCATATTGGGCTGCCCCTTCTATGTAGTGTCTCATGGCAATGATGTCGGCATAATTGCTTACCATGAGGATGGTGTCTTTGAGAGTCTCACCTTTTGAGGTGCTCGAGGTTTTGGCATCCGAAAAACCGATGACCTTTGCTCCAAGCCTGTTGGCGGCCGTCTGAAAACTGAGCTGGGTGCGTGTGGAGGGTTCAAAGAACAGTGTGGCGACGACTTTGCCTTTCAAAATCTCCCGGTTGGGGTATTTTTCAAACTCTTGCGACATTTCAAGCAGATATTCGATCTTTTGCCTTGTCAGGTCGGCAATTGTTACAAAGTTATGTTTTTCCATTGATGTTTTTGATTGAGTGTTCTGAAATCGAGTGCTAAGTTACTGATTATTTTCTATTATTAGAAGACAAATTAAAAGAAAAATCGTATTTTTGCAGAAATAAGAATGAAAATAAAATGAGAAGAACGTTCATTAAGTTTCTGTGGATTGCCTTGCTCTCGTCGGTGGCACTGGCGACCATACTTTTTTTTCTCATCTGGTTTGGCGTAATAGGTTATTCACCCGATATAGAAAATTTGCAGAATCCCATCAGCAAGTCGGCATCGCTGGTTTATTCGGCTGATGGGAAGATCATCGGAACTTATAATGTGGACAGGGCCAACCGCATTCCGGTGTCCTATTCCAAACTGTCTCCTCATTTGGTGCATGCGCTGGTCGCCACCGAGGACGAACGTTTCTATGAGCATTCGGGCATCGACTTCATCGCCTTGGGGCGCGCCGTCGTGAAGCGTGGCGTGATGGGGCAGACGAGTGCCGGAGGAGGAAGCACCATCACCCAGCAGTTGGCCAAGCAGCTGTTCTCCACTCCCGCCAAGTCGACGCTGGAGAGAATGCTGCAGAAACCCATAGAGTGGGTGATCGCCATCAAGCTCGAGCGAAACTTCACCAAGGAAGAGATTATTGCGCTCTACCTGAATTATTTTGATTTCCTTCACGGTGCCGTGGGCATCAAGATCGCGGCCAATACCTATTTTAATAAGGAGCCAAAAGATTTGACGGTAAACGAGTCGGCATTGCTCATCGGACTGTGCAAGAACCCTTCGTTCTTCAACCCCGTGAGGTATCCCGAACGTGCGAAGGAAAGACGCGATGTGGTGCTGGCCCAAATGAGGAAGGCGGGATTCCTCTCGCCGGCGGAGTTTACGGCATATTCCAATGAGCCGATAGAGTTGCAATTCCACAGGTCTGACCATAAGGATGGCATGGCGGTATATTTTCGTGAGTTCTTGAGACAATATATGATGATGGACAGGCCGAGCCGGGACGACTACCCGACATGGAACCAGCGGCAGTTTGTCATCGACTCCATCGCGTTCGCTACCGACCCGTTGTGTGGATGGTGTAAGAAAAATACCAAGAAAGATGGCTCGTTCTATAATGTATATACCGATGGCTTGAGGATTTACACGACAATCGACACAAGAATGCAACGCTATGCCGAGGAGTCGGTATATGGTCATGTGGCGCGCTACCTGCAGCCACAGTTCAATAAGGAAAACATGACCAAGCCCAACGCGCCGTTCACGGACAATCTCACGTCCGAACAGGTAAGGCAAATCATGTCGAGGGCTGTCAGACAGAGTGAGCGATACAGGGTGATGAAACTGTCGGGGGCCTCTGATGAGGAGATAGACAAGGCGTTCCGCACTCCTACCGATATGTCGGTGTTTACTTATCATGGAGATATCGATACGGTGATGTCGCCATTAGACTCCATCAGGTATTACAAGTCTTTTCTCAGAGCCGGATTCATGAGCATGGACGCCCATTCGGGACACGTCAAAGCCTATGTGGGGGGGCTCGATTTCGAGCACTTCCAATATGATATGGTGATGGGGGGGCGCAGGCAGGTGGGATCGACCATCAAGCCGTTCCTCTATTCCTTGGCAATGGAGAACGGAGCGTCTCCGTGTGACAAGGCACCTAATGTGCAACGTACATATATGGTTGCGGGCAAACCGTGGACTCCACGAAACGCCAACCGGAGAAGATATGGCGAGATGGTAACACTGAAGTGGGGATTGGCGCAGTCCAATAACTGGATTTCTGCCTATCTGATGAGTAAACTGAACCCAAGGCAGTTTGTCAATATTCTGCATAAGTATGGAATAAGCAATCCGGATATCCATCCCTCCATGTCGCTCTGTCTGGGGCCCTGCGAGGTGTCGGTAGGTGAGATGGTCAGTGCTTATACTGCATTTGCCAACAATGGCATTCGCATCGCGCCCATGTTTGTGACGAAAATCGCAGATAAGGAGGGCAATGTCGTCGCGCAATTCCAACCGCGCATGAATGAGGTGATCAGCTCTGAAAGTGCATATAAGATGCTTGTCGAGCTGATGGCTGTTATCGACGAGGGAACCGGAGGGCGGTTGCGTTACAAATTTAACTTGGCAGGTGAGATCGGTGGAAAGACCGGAACGACCAATCGTAATTCAGATGCGTGGTTCATGGGATTCACACCGCAACTGGTAAGTGGCGTGTGGGTCGGAGGTGAGGAGCGTGACATACACTTCGATTCAATGTCGATGGGGCAGGGGGCGACGATGGCACTTCCGATATGGGCCTATTTCATGAAAAAGATTTATCGTGATCAAAGTCTGCCCTATGATTCTACATCTGTATTCGATGTGCCTGCAGATTTCAATCCCTGTGCCAAAGATGATGATCATGCCGGTGAGTTCGGAATCGATGAGGTATATGAATAGGTATATAATTAGGTATATAATATGGTATATTCTTCAGATGGCTTGATGTAAGTCAATTCATTCGACCGACTATCAC
>DBQL01000164.1:0-3514 GCA_002305235.1 Prevotella sp. UBA1395
GGCCGTGGCCATCCAGATGATTCCGCGCGAGTCTTCATAGATTTGGTTCACCTGCGGACTGAGAAAGGCATTGCCCGAGCGGGTCTCTGTCACGTTCTCTACGGCACCGGTCTTGAGGTTGAGCAACGAATAGCTCATGGCATGACCGAGCAACAGTCGGCCGTCATGGCTCACCACGATGGAGTTGATATAGTCGGAACTTAACTTATGGGTCTTCGAGGAATAGTTCACAAAGCGTCCGGTGGCAGGGTTGAGCACCTGAAGCCCCGCCCCGAGCGTGCCCACGGCTATCCTGCCGTCGGGCAGCTGGCACAGGCTCCACACGTTGTCGGAGAGCAGTCCGCTGCGCCCATCGGCACGGTAGGCGGTCCACTGCCCGTTGTGATAGCGTGTCAGTCCGCCGTTGAACGAGCCAAACCACAGCGACCCGTCTTTAGAAGCCAACGAACTGACCACCACGTTGGAGCCGAGACGCGTCCGGTCACTGTCATAATTGGTGGCGACGCCGGTGCGCGGATTGTAGGCCATGATGCCGTTATCATCGGTGCCACACCACAATATGCCGTCGCGATCCTCGGCAATGGTGCATATATCGCCAATGGGAATGGTGCTGAATCGTGACTGCTCAGGCGAGTAATAAGACACGCCGTTCTTATAGCATCCTATCCACAGGGCCTCGTCTTTGTCGAGAAAAAGGCTTTGGATGGTATTGTTGGGTATGGATGTGGGGTTGTTCTTGTCGTAGGTAAACTGGCTCACCTGCTTCGTGCCGTGGTCCAGACGCAGCAGTCCCAAGTGGTCGGAGGCTATCCAAAGGCCGTCGCCCCGGTCGTCGATGATGTCTTTGACCAGCAGCTGTTCGGTGAACGGCAGCGTGTAGCCGCGGCTCTTGAGAAAATCGTTGGCCGAGGCATACCATGTTTGGTTCATGGTGCAGTAGACGCTCGTGCGGCCATTGGTGGCCACCCAGTAACTCAAAAACTTGTCTACAAAGATATTGAACAGCTCGTTCTTGCCCATGTAGAGCTTGCTCAGGAAGTTGTCACGCCATACCACCCTCATGGTCTTGAGGTTGATGGTGAGCAGCAGTCCGGTGTTGAGACACACCACCATGCGGTCGTTACGACTCGAGAAGCCGGACACCGACAACTGCCGGGGCGACTTGGGAAAGAGAAATAAACGTGCCTTGCGCCGATGGGTATCCAAGAAATAGAAACCCTTGCCGGGAATGGAGATCCATAAGTTCTTGTTGTGGTCGATCAGCACACGGTCGGGATAACCGTAGACGCCAAACTTCTGAAGGTAAGGCTGCGGGTCTCTCTCAAAGCTCTCGGTTTCGGGATGGTAGATGGAATAGCCGCCACTGGTATGAATCCAGAGGTCGCCATTGCGGTCTTCCTGTATGCCGTCCACATAGTTGTTGGGCAGCGAGAGGGGGTTGAGGTTGTCAAAATAGAACATCTTGGACCGATAACCGTCAAAACGATTGAGACCCGACTGGGTGGCAAACCACAGGTATCCCTGCGAGTCGCGAAAGATATCGTTGATCTGGCTGTTGGACAAGCCGTTGGTAGACCTCACGTTCTGAAACTCGATATCGGTCGGAAAACTCCAAACAACGATGGGGATGATATGCAATATCAATGTTAGCAGACACTGACGAAGGATAGATCTCATGGTTGGGAAAGGATCGATTAGTTTATAATTGTTAATACTCCGGTTACAAATATAGGAATTACACACGAAACAACCAAGAAAACCACCGATTTTTTCGTCTGCCATGCCGGGTACCCATCGCATTGCGAATGGAGCGATTTCTGCCTGCGACACCCATCAGGCAGAAGGCATGACAACAGGGATGGTATCGTTGTGGTGTTGAAATATTTCACAATAATTTCTGTTTTCCGGCGTAACACTTCTACCTCTGAAAACAGATTTTCGCACCATGCCGACGGCATGAAACCACGAAAAAAACGTCACGACAACAAGCCAAAAGCTGCAAACAACGCCCCAAACCGCCCAAACGGCTTGCCAAAACGATCTTTTCGCTCGGCGAAATGACCCTGAACGGCATGCGATAAGATAGTAATCGCTTTGCGATTACTATCCTTTCGCGAAGCCGCATTTTGTCAAATAATCACAAGATGCTTATTGTCAACATCTTGCACGAAGCCGATTTTTCGCGATTTTCGCACAACATTGGTGAACGATGAATGAAGTAATGCGGGGGAAACATCGTTTTTTCGTGATTTTTCAACAGCATTTCCCGATGATGTAACAAAAGCCGGCGAGAAGCCTTCGATGATTATCCAAGACTTCCCTCCGTAGCAAATGGATCTTAAAAAACAGACAATGGCATCTCAACATGCGTCGAGGTGCTGCATGCCGCGACTATTTCACCACATATTTCTTGCCCTTATACACATAGATGCCCTTCTTGAGCGAGGCACCGTCAAAATGCTGAACAGCCCCTTTCACCACCCGGCCGCAGAGGTCGTAGATGTTGCCGGTGATGCCGGAGGGGGTCTCTTGAAAAATAACACCACTCGTCGCAGACGGTTCGGGATATATCTTCTCGAACGCCATGCGACCGGCTTGGTCGCCGGCAAAGATGCCGTCGTAGATCGTGGCATCGTTCACTTTGAGCGCACCGCGGTCGAACACCGTCATGCCGGGGCGGCCAAGGTTGTTGGTATCCCATACGAAGGGTATGAGACCGGCCTCGTAAGCATACTGCGTGGAGAACCGGTACCAATACTTCACGCTCGCATCGTGGTTGGCCTGCGTGCCCACCGTAGAAGCCAAAGCTCTGTGGTTGCAACCATATTCGCCCACGATGACCGGATAACCCTTGTCCACGTAGTTTGTCTTGAGCGACATCATACCTGACTGTATGGATAGCCGTTGCGCGTCGGAGGCGACGCGGTCGGACGACGCACGCGCCGGAGCCAGCCCGTACCAATAATACCACACCTTGCCCCATGAGGCATCCTCGGCCATGCCGCAGAACTGATAGGGGTCGTAATGGTGGATTTCGACCATCAGTCTCTCGGTCGCAGGGTCGCTGAGCTTGGTCACGTCGTAGTATTTATTGCTTTGCGCGATGTTGGTGTTGGGACCTTGCACCACCAGCACACGTCGCAGGTTGTTGCCACCGGTGGCCCGCACGGCATCGATAAACACCTGTTCGTATTCCTGCAGCCGGGCCACAAATCCGATGAGCTTGTCGTTGTCGGCATATTGGTCGAACATCAGGCTGCCCGAGGCCTCGGGGCTTGCGCCACCCACTCCCGGCTCGTTCATACCGGCGAAGATTACCCGCTGGTCGTAGTCGCGAAATGCCGTGGCGATATTGGTCCACAACTTTCGCAGTTGCTCCTTCTTCAAAGCCACGTCAGCACCGGTGGTAAAGCCATCGTGTTCTATCCATCCGCCGTCCCAATGGTCATTGAGCACCACGTAGAGATTGGCCTTGACGCAATAGTCCACCACCTCTTTGACCCTCGCCATCCAT
>DBQL01000164.1:3584-4289 GCA_002305235.1 Prevotella sp. UBA1395
GCCATGTAATGGGCCAGCTCGCGGGCCGTAAGGTCCATCGTCAGCACGCGGGGGTTGTCTTGGGCGTATGAGGTTGCCACAGCAAGCGAGAAAAAGAGGGTAGATAATTTTCTTTTCATAAATGTACATTCAATTGCAAGGAGGATACGGAACTCCGCCGAGCCCCATACCCTCACAGCTAACTTATCATTAAACCTAAATCAATTCTTGTTCGGAGTGGTCACGCTGTTGATCTTGACCGATACCTTCGACGGGTCTGCAAGGTCTTTCCAAAGGTCATAAAGCTCTATGGTCCACACCACCGCACCCGCGCATTCGCCGTTGAAAGTGGCGAAAACCTCGTACGTGCCGTCGCCGGTCACCGTGGCACGACCAAACGCACTGCCGCCCCAATAGGAGGGACTCCAGTCTTGATCGGCGAAACTCAGCTCTGTGCGGTAGCTCTTCGACGCGCCGTCTTTCAGGTTGCCGTCGATGCCCGAGATGGTGAAGTTCACGATTTGGTTGCCGGTAAAGCGCAACAGGTTGTTGTAATATCCGTTGGCAGCGGCACCCGACGTGCTGTATTCGTTGTAGATCTCGATGCGGCCATCGGTGCCATTGCCGTCTTTATTGCTGAAGCTGACGATGTTGTGGTTAACCACCTGCTCCACATCGGCGTCGAGCTTGATGCCCACAAGTTCCACAGACACCTTCGATGGGTCG
>DBQL01000186.1 GCA_002305235.1 Prevotella sp. UBA1395
GTAAATCTGATATAAGTCACATTACGATGAGATGGCCGCAAGACGGCATCAAACGCAGGGTTTCATCGTGTTTTTGTCGCAGCCGAGTGGCGTCGCGCCCGCTATCAACCGGTTTTCTTTTCGTAGAACGAGCCGGACGGAATCCCCGTTTTTTGATATTATTTTTTGACAGATTATGACAGTATCCCGTCGTGCCGCCATACCGTGCATACGCTCTGCCCATAGGGCATCGTCACGGCGGTAAAGCCCTACATATTCCTTGCAACCCTTGCCTCGCCACTATGCGACAGGGGATTTTTCCCATCGAGAAAATCCCCTGTCATTGTCGTTCCCGGGCTTTTGCCCGTTGATCGCCGCCGTCGCGTGACAGCGCTTACTGCCACCCCATGAGATGTGCATACTGCATTTTCATCTGCAGGTCGGCCACAGTCTGTCCGCTCACGAAGTAGCTCAGCAGGTGATAGGCGTAGGGCAGCGTGGCGGCCGGACCCTCGCCGGTGGTGATGTTGCCGTCTTCCTCAAAGAGTTCGGCGGTATAGGTTGCCCCCGTGAGATATTTCTCAAAGCCGGGCGAGCATGTGGCCTTGCGGCCCTCGAGCAGTCCGAGCGAGCCGAGCACCATCGGCGCGGCACAGATGGCGCCAATGCGCGCCCCGCGAGCGTTTTGTGCCACGAGCGCCGCTCTCACCCCCTCGTGGGCGTTGAGGTTTGTCGACCCCGGCATTCCGCCGGGCAACAGTAGCAGGTCGGCGTCGGCATAGTCCTCCGGGCGGGTAAACACCAAGTCGGCCTTGACGGTCACCCCGTGCGACGATTCTACAAACTCGGAGCCTGTGACGCTCACCGTTTTTACCTCAATGCCTCCCCGGCGCAGGATGTCGACGGGTGCCAGCGCCTCGATTTCCTCGAAGCCGGTGGCCAGAAACTCATATACTTTTGCCATAATAAGGATGTTTGGAAATGTATTTTTAGGGAGCCGGATAGCGCAACTCCACGGCAAACTTACAAAAAACAATGTGAACAGGAAACAGATTTCGCAGAATCTTTCAAAAAAAAGTTATATTTACGGCCGATGGCCCGTAAAAAGTGCAGTCGTCTTTTCTCCCCGCCGAATCGGGGTGCCGATGGGCGGCGGGCCGTGGGCTGCATGGCTGGCTGCCTCCGCTCGCTGCGCATCGCCCCTGTGGGGTGTGTGGGTGCGGCGAGTGTTCGTCTGCCATCGCATTGCGCCCAAGGGATTGAAGCATTCGGGAAAACATGAGGTCGCGGGGTTCTGATGCGCCCATCTGCCCGCAGCCTTGTCATGGTCTCATTCGACGCTCATCATCGTCACGTCGTCGAGCCCGTTGATATGGTCCATGATGAGTTTGTTGTGAGCCAGTTCAAGGGTTCTCACCTCCATTTTTACCTCAAATATTTCGCCTTGGGAGGTGCGGCGGTCGCGTATTTCGTAGGAGCGTATCTCGAGTGCATCGGCTTTGATGAGGTCTACCACATGCCTTGCGCTCTCGCGTGAGGGTGAGGTGAACGATACTTGGAGCGTGGTGGTGGAGAGCTGCGGCACGCACAGTCTCACCACCTCGAGGCCTATCATGATGAGTGCGGTCACGATGGCCGACACGGCAAACATTCCCACGCCGCAGGCCATGCCGATGGCGGCGGTGACCCACAGGCCTGCCGCGGTGGTGAGACCACGCACGGAGTTTTTCTGAAACACGATGAGGCCCGCCCCGAGAAATCCGATGCCCGAGACTACCTGAGCCGCCACGCGCGACGTGTCTTTCACTCCGTCGTTGAAACCATATTGCGAGATGATGGTAAACAGGGCCGCGCCGAGGGCCACGAGAAAGTGGGTGCGGAAGCCGGCATCCTTAGAACGGTACTCCCGTTCGAGTCCGATGATGCCGCCTAACAGCATGGCAGCCACGAGCCGGAGGGTGCAATCGATGAGAAAATTGTCCATGATGATGAGTACAGTTGGGTGGGTAGCAAATGTACGAAATTCTTTCTCACGATGCAAGACAAATCGCGATTATCATGGAATAATAGGTGGAAAAAGGCCGAAGATGATGTTAATTTAGAAAAAAAGGAAGAAATCCTATTGTGCGGGCTATGATTTTCAGACAATTCTACGTAAATTTGCAGAAACGACATGCAGCCCTGCTGCGCCCCGCCTTGCCCTGCCGCTACCCACTTGCGGCCGAGACAGGGCAGCCCCCGCAATGCTATGGGCCATGCCTCACACACGAACAATCATGAGCGTATGGACACCCGCAAACTCCGTTTTGCCCTTATAGGTAATGAATATCAGGCCCGCAAGTCGTCGGCCATCACCCATATTCTCGACTATCTCAGGGGGCGCGATGCCGATGTGATAATCGACCGTGGCTATCATGGCTTTCTGTCGCGGATCCGGAACATCGACCTTCGGTGTACAGAGGTCTTCGACGGTGCCGGTTTCGATGCCGATTTCGTGATCTCTCTCGGTGGCGATGGCACCTTTTTGAAGGCTGCCGAGCGTGTGGGCAGTCGCGGCATCCCCATCCTTGGCGTGAACATGGGTCGGTTAGGATTCCTTGCCGACGTGCTCCCCTCAGAGGTGTCATCGGCTCTCGACGAGATTTACAACGGCAATTACCGTGTCGAGGGCCATTCGGTCATCAAGTTGGAGGCCGACGGCGAGACCTTGGAGGGCAGTCCCTACGCCTTGAACGACATCGCGTTGCTCAAGCGAGACAACGCCTCGATGATCTCCGTACGGTGCAGCATCAACGGAAACTTCCTCGTAACCTATCAGGCCGACGGACTGGTCATATCCACCCCCACCGGCTCCACGGCGTACAACCTCTCGAACGGAGGTCCCATCATCGTGCCCTCGGCCAACAACCTGTGTCTCAGTCCGGTGGCACCCCACAGCCTGAATATCCGCCCCATCGTCATCAACGACGACTGCGTGATCGACTTGGAGGTGGAGAGCCGTAACCACAACTTTCTCGCCGCCATCGACGGGCGGTCGGAAAAACTGCGCGAGGGCACCAAGATACGCATCTCGAAAGCTTCTTACAAGATCAATATCGTGAAGCAGCATGCCACCCATTACTTCTCCACGCTGAGAGACAAGCTCATGTGGGGTGCCGACCAAAGATAACTTGTGCACGTGGCCGCATGGCCATTGCCTTGCGATGCCACTGTCTGCCCACGACATGACAACCACACAGAATATATCAACCGATGAGTAATCCACAACCATTTCACAGCATTTCGAGGCCCGCGGCAGCTCTGCGCGCCTTGCTCCGGCATCTTTTGGGCAATGATGGGCAGCGGTTTCAGCACTACACCGCCACACAGATCGTGGGTTGGTTGTGGGCGGCTTGGCGCGGCAACAGGTTGCAGGCCTCGCTCAACGCCGTCATCGGGCTGGCCTCCGTGGGGGTCTCTCTGTCACAGGTATGGGCCGTGCAGCGTGCCATCGACGTGGCTTCGGGGGCGTCGGCGGGGTCTATCTATTGGTCGGTGGCCCTCATGGGAGCGCTTATCCTCTGCGACTTCGCGCTCAATATCTCGGGCATCTGGGTGCGCAACATATTGGGCATCAAAGCCCAAAACCGCATGCAGCAGCAACTGCTCGACCGCATCCTCAGGTCGGAGTGGCACGGCAAGGAAAGCCATCACTCCGGCGACGTGATCAATCGGTTGGAGACCGACGTGGTGGGCGTGGTGAGTTTCCTCACCGAGACCATCCCCAACACCCTCTCGGTGCTCGCCCTTTTCATCGGCGCCTTCACCTACCTGTTTCTCATGGATGCCACCTTGGCGCTCATCACCGTGGCCATCATCCCCGTGTTCGTGTTGCTGAGCAAGATGTATGTGAGCCGCATGCGTCGCCTCACCCGTGAGGTACGCAACTCCGACTCGAAGGTACAGAGCGTGTTGCAAGAGACCATCCAGAACCGTATGCTCATCAAGACCTTGGAGAGCGAGCGCCCGATGGTGGGCCGCTTGGAGCATACGCAAGGCGAGTTGCGCCATAAGGTGGTGCGCCGCACCATCTTCTCGGTGTTCAGCAACCTGGTGCTCAACTTCGGGTTTGTCATGGGTTATCTCGTGGCTTTCCTGTGGGCGGCCATCCGTATGTCACAGCACACACTCACGTTTGGTGGCATGACCGCCTTCTTGCAGTTGGTCAACAAGATCCAAAGTCCTGCTCGCGACCTCACAAAGATCGTTCCCGCTTTTGTCTCCGTGCTCACGGCGGCCGAGCGCCTCATGGAACTGGAGGAGAATCCGTTGGAAGAACAGGGTCCGCCCATCGCGTTGACAGCCCCTTGCGGAGTGAGATTCAAGGATGTGTCCTATCGGTATGACGATGTCGACGGCGACGTGATCAGCCACCTCAACTTCGATTTCACCCCCGGCTCGTGCACGGCGGTCTTGGGCGAGACAGGGTCGGGCAAGACCACTCTGATACGCATGGTGTTGGCTTTGCTCTCCCCGCAGAGCGGCAAGGTTGAGATTTACGACCGTCACGGCAGCCGGACGCTCACGCCACGCACGCGTTGCAACTTTGTGTATGTGCCTCAAGGTAACACGCTCATGAGTGGCACGATACGCGAGAACCTGCGGTTAGGCAAGCTCGATGCCACCGACGAGGAGATGATCGAGGCCCTGAGGCGCAGTTGCGCGGAGTTTGTGATGGACCTCCCCGAAGGTCTGAGCACCGTGTGTGCGGAGGCGGGAGGCGGTCTCTCCGAGGGTCAGGCACAGCGCATCGCCATCGCCCGTGCACTGCTCAGAGACCGTGCCATCATGCTCTTCGACGAGGCCACCTCGGCCCTTGACCCCGCCACCGAGCGACAACTGTTGCAGAATCTGCTGGCCTCGCACGACAAAACGGTGATATTCATTACCCACCGCCCGGCCGTGGTAGACTATTGCGACCGGACATTGAAGATTGAAAAGATTTAGATTTTAATATTTATCATAAGGATATGAACACAACAAAAACCATCATTTTGGCCCTGCTTCTACTGGTTTGCGGCCATAGCTTACAGGCGCAGGAGGCTGAGACAGACCTCGATGCCAAGTATGCCACGGCATTGTTGAGCCCCGGTACAGTGGCCCCCGGGTTTGTCATCTCGGGCAAAGACAGCTGTTGCAATGTTCCGCTGAGCAAGTTTCGCGGACAGTATGTGGTGCTCGACTTCTGGGCTTCGTGGTGCCCCGACTGCCGTAAGGATGTGCCACAGGTGAAGGCGATGTACGAACGGTTTGGCTCCATGAACGTGCAGTTTATCGGTATTTCGTTTGATACTGACAAGACTGCATGGCAGACATTCATGGAGAAGAACGGCATGAACTGGTTGCAGCATAGCGAACTGAAGAAATGGAAGAAAGAGACGAAAATCGATCAAGACTACCATATCAACTGGATACCTACCTATTACCTGCTGGATACAGAGGGAAAGGTGGTGCTCGGAACCGTTCAGCACGAAAAAATAGCCGCCAAACTGGCGGAACTTGAGGCGCGGGGCGAGTTGAAAGCCTATACCGCCGAGGCCAATTGCTGCGGTGGGAAGCCCCATTGCAAGGTGCCCGGCAAATAGGTAATCATCCTAAAAAAAGTGCGTGGCAACTGCAACTTCGTGGTCAACACATACGTCAAACCATCATTATGATACATCTTCAAGACATCAACAAGACTTATTTCGGCGCCCAGCCCCTGCATGTGCTCAAGGGCATAGACCTTGATATCGGGGAGGGGGAGTTTGTCTCCATCATGGGTTCGTCGGGATCGGGAAAGTCTACCTTATTAAATATATTGGGCATTCTCGACAACTATGACAGCGGCGAGTATGTGTTGGGAGGCGAACTCATCAAGAACCTCAGTGAGCGCAGGGCCGCGGAGTATCGCAACCGCTTCATCGGATTCATCTTTCAGAGCTTCAACCTCATTGGCTTCAAGACGGCGGTAGAGAACGTTGAGCTGCCGCTGTTCTATCAAGGCGTATCTAAACGCAAGCGGCATCAGATGGCCTTGGAGTATCTTGAGCGCTTGGAGCTGCTGCCGTGGGCTAACCATTATCCCAACGAAATGTCGGGAGGGCAGAAGCAACGCGTGGCCATCGCGAGGGCACTGATCACCAATCCCAAGGTCATCCTTGCCGATGAGCCTACCGGCGCGCTCGATTCCAAGACGAGTGTAGAGGTGATGACCCTGCTCAAAAAGCTCAATGCCGAGGAAAAAAAGACCATTGTCGTGGTGACACACGAGAGTGGCGTGGCCAACGAAACCAACAAGATTGTGCATATCAAGGATGGAATCATCGGAAAGATAGAGGAGAATCTCGACCATAACGCGTCGCCATTCGGTATCAACGGCATGATGAAGTAAATCAAAATTCATCATTCACAAGTCAACACTGAACAGTGCCGCAACATTCATGGTAATCATATTTTCTAACTTCTAATCCCCCCTTCGCCATTCCTCACTCCTCATTCTCCATTTCAAATTCTTAAATCTCCATTCTCCCCATGCGTGATATTCTTGAAGAAATCTGGGCTACGGCCCGCCGAAACAAACTCCGAACGACGCTCACCGGGTTCGCCGTGGCATGGGGAATCTTCATGCTCATCTTCCTTTTGGGTGCCGGAAACGGACTCATCAATGGCATGATGAACAACAGTCAGAGTTTCATGAGCAACTCGATGATGGTCGGTGGCGGTCTCACCTCAAAGGCTTATCAGGGCCTCAAGCCCGGAAGGCGGGTCAATCTCAACGACCAAGACCTCAACACCACGGCCCACCGGTTCTCGCAAAACATCAACACCATTGGCGCGGAGATGCAGCAAGAGGGCGTGGTGGTGAGCAACAACGGCAACTATGTGAGCAGCACGCTCAACGGTGTGTACCCCAATGAGGCCGAGATCAACAAGATAGACATGCGCGCCGGGCGCTTCATCAACGACATAGACAATGAGCATAGCCGCAAGGTATTGGTCATCAGCGAGAACCAAGCCAAGGAGCTAAGCCCCCGGAACTACCTCGATCTTGTGGGGAAGCATGTCAAAGTGGGCAACTTCTCCTTTCAGGTCGTGGGCATCAGCAAGAGCGATGACAGCGGCATGAGCATCGATACCTACACCGCCTACACCACATTGCGCAAGATGTACGGCCTCAAAGAGCAGGCCATCAATATCATCTTCTCCTTCCAAGGACTCAAGACCGAGAAGGAGAACGATGATTTCGAGAAGCAATACAAGCAGGTCATCAACGCCAATCACCGCGCGGCGCCCGACGACGAGGATGCCGTATGGATATGGAACCGGTTCACACAGGCCATGCAGATGGATCAAGGCATGTCGTTTATACGCACGGCCCTGTGGATAGTGGGCATCTTTACCCTGCTCAGCGGCATCGTGGGCGTGAGCAATATCATGCTCATCTCGGTCAAGGAGCGCACCCGTGAGTTTGGCATTCGCAAGGCCATAGGTGCCAAGCCGTGGAGTATTCTGCGATTGGTCATCATCGAAAGCATCATCATCACCACCTTCTTCGGGTATGTCGGGATGCTTGCGGGCATCGCAGCCAATCAGTATATGGATGCCACCTTGGGCCATCAGAGCATGGATGTGGGCACGGGGCACAAGATAACGACCTTTCTCGACCCCACCGTGGGAATCGATGTTTGCATCGAAGCCACCATCCTGATGATCATTGCCGGCACGATAGCCGGATTCATTCCGGCCCGACGGGCCGCACATATTCACCCCATTGAAGCACTAAGAGCAGAATGAGAATAGATTTTGACGCATACAGGGAGATATTAGACACCATCACACGCAACAAAGGACGGTCTTTTCTGACGGGCTTCGGCGTGTTTTGGGGCATCTTCATGCTTGTGGCGCTCATCGGAGGAGGCAAGGGACTGAAGGAGTTGCTGAGCAATAACTTCGAGGGTTTCGCCACCAATTGTGCCATCATCTTCCCTCAAGCCACCACGAAACCGTATCAAGGCTTCCGCAAGGGTCGTGTTTGGGGCATGACATACAGCGACATCGACCGTCTCAAGTCGCAGGTGCCGGAGGTGGATGTGGTCAGTCCGATGCTCGCGGTATGGGGTGCAAGCGTGAAGTTTAACGACAAAGTGAGCGTGTGCTCGTTCAAGGGCATCTTGCCAAACTATACGCAAATCGAGGCTCCGAAGATCTATTATGGCCGGTTTATCAACGAGATGGATGTGGCACAGGGCCGCAAGGTGTGTGTGTTGGGCAAGAAAGTATATAAGACGCTGTTTCCCGGGGGAGGCGATCCCTGCGGGCAGCGCGTGCGGATCGACTCCGCTTATTATCAAGTGGTGGGCGTAAACTATTCCTCCGGCAACATGAATATCAACGGTCGGGCAGAGGAATCGGTGACGGTACCCATCACCTTGGTGCAGCAAGCCTATAACCGTGGCGACAGCATCGACCTGATGTGTATGACGATGAGGCGAGGATTGCACGTGTCTAAGCTCGCACCCAAGCTGCGTGAGATTATCGGACGCGCCCACAGTGTGTCTCCCGACGACGAGAAAGCCATCACCATCATCAACACCGAGGTGATGTTTGGCATGATGGACAGTCTCTTCAGCGGCGTCAATTTCCTGATATGGCTGGTGGGTATAGGTACTCTTTTTGCCGGGGCGATAGGCGTGAGCAACATCATGATGGTCACCGTGAGAGAGCGAACGACAGAGATCGGCATCCGAAGGGCTATTGGTGCTACTCCCGCAATGATCCTTTCGCAGATCATTTCCGAGAGCATTATCCTCACGACGGTGGCGGGTATGAGCGGCATTATCTTCGCTGTGGCCATCCTTGAGATGCTCGAGGTGGGCAATACCACAGACGGAATTGTGGCCGCCCATTTCCAAGTGGACTTCTGGACAGCCTTCGGAGCCGTGGCGTTGCTTAGCGTTCTCGGGGTGCTGGCGGGCCTCGCGCCGGCGGCAAGAGCTATGAGTATCAAGCCGGTGGACGCGATGAGGGATGAGTAACATAGGC
>DBQL01000041.1:0-2195 GCA_002305235.1 Prevotella sp. UBA1395
CCGGCCAAAAAGCTCGTGGTTTATACACAAGGCCGAAAGTCGCCACGACAGGATTACCGGTCGGATGGTCATGGGGCATATCAAACCATGCCGCTCGTGGTGCTGATCAATGAAGGCTCGGCATCGGCGGCAGAGATTTTCGCCGGAGCCATGCAAGACAACGACCGGGCCACCATCATCGGGCGGAGATCATTTGGAAAGGGACTCGTACAACAGCAAATCCCATTCCCCGATGGCAGCATGATCAGACTGACCATCGCCCGATATTATACGCCTTCGGGACGTTGCATCCAAAAACCATATTCGGATGGCAGTGACCCCAACTATGCCTCAGACCTGATCTCACGATACCAGCATGGCGAGTTCTTCTCGCAAGACAGCATACACCATAGCGGTCCGGCATATCATACGACCAATGGCCGGGTGGTCTATGGTGGCGGAGGCGTGACACCCGACATCTTTGTGCCTGAAGATACATCCAACGTGACCTCTTATTATAAACAAGCGGCCATGAGCGGACTGATTCTTCAGTATGCCTTTACCTACACAGACAATAATCGCCAGAAGATGAAGTCGTTCCAAAAGATGCTCGACCTTGCCAATTATCTGAAGGCACAGAACACGGTTGACAAGTTTGCCACCTACGCAGACCGGCATGGACTGCAGCGACGCAACCTGATGATCAGGAAGAGTCATTCGCTGCTCGAACGCTATATCAATGGTCGGATTATCTATAATATGCTTGACGAACAGGCATTCACACAGTATATCAATCAAGACGACCCTGTGATCGCGACAGCATTGAAGGTCTTCAAGGACAAAGCGGCTTTCCCCAAGGCCCCGCAAAAAAACACACCTAAGAAGAAAACGGACAAGGTGGCATCTTTGAGCCTGCCATTTCAGGAGATTCCATCCTATCATGGATCACTTGCAACAAGGAGCATCAACGCATAAACAGTGAGGAAGTGGACAAGGCACAGTTAAGACAAATCATCCGGGAACGTAAGCAACAGTACTCCCGGCAAGAACTGGAGAACATGTCTATTGCGATCATCGAGCGCATGATGGCACACCAACGGGTGAAAAACGCCGATACAATCATGCTCTATTACGCCCTACCCGATGAGGTGGATACGCATCAATGTATAGAAACGATGTACCAAGCGGGAAAGAAAGTGCTCCTTCCCAAAGTTATCGGTGACGGTCTGATGGAGATACGGAAGTATGAGGGAAAGGCAACACTGCGACAGGGAACATACAATATCATGGAGCCTGTCGGCGATCTTTATACCGATTATCCCGATATAGACATAGTCATTGTGCCCGGAATGAGCTTTGACCGGGAGGGTAACAGGTTGGGAAGAGGCAAAGGATATTACGATCGCTTTCTGTCACAAACACCGAGTCTATATAAATTAGGTGTGTGCTTCGATTTTCAGAAAGTGGAAAAGGTACCCTGCTCTTCTACCGATGTCAAGATGGATGAGGTGCTCTGACCAACCCATACCGCGTTCAGGCTTACTGTGATGATGCTCGATGATGATAAGAACGATATCGGTATTCGATCAAAGCGATAACCACGCAGGTTGAAAACGATATGAGTTATGAGACGTAACCCATAGATTTCTCACCTCTTTTCCTACTCTATAATGAGGGAAACGAGGTGAGAAATGGGTACAATCCTTCAACTTTCGAATTCTGTTATTCAGAGATTTTCAATTGTTCCACATTGATATTCCCCGTACCCTGAATACTCTTACGCAGAGATTTTACCTTTCCGGAAAGACTCATGTTACCCACGCCTTTCAGCGCGCAAGACACATCACCCCCCTGAAGAAAGTTGATCGACACATCACCCATACCCTTGAGAATGAAAGAAGAGTGTAGTGATGTAAGATTACTGATGTTGATAGCACCCGTCCCGTCAAGCCTCGTATGTAATTCATCACATATCACATCATTAAGATTAACTTTACCTATCCCCTTGAGTTCAATGTTTAGCGTATCGGTATCGAGGTGACGTGGCACATCGAAGGAACCCACTCCCTTGATTTTTATGCCGATCAAATCGGGCGAAGTAAGATAGATCACGGGTGCCGAATGATTGAAAATGTTGATGAAATCGGACTCATCTTTTATCTTGATGACAAGCGCCGAGCCCGAAAACTCAGTCTTTACCTCCTTTATAGCCTCAG
>DBQL01000041.1:2285-11910 GCA_002305235.1 Prevotella sp. UBA1395
TATTCGTATTTGAATTATTTTTCTGTTTGACGCTACCAACGCAGCCAAGGTTGCAAAAACAATAAAAAATGATGTAAAAATTTTAATGCAAACTGTTTATCATTTACAGTTTATTTAGTAACTTTGCGAACGAAAAGACTGACACACAGAGATGATTGCTCACAAAATGACACTCATGCTTAACGAGACAATAGAAAGACTTTCCGAACCGGAGTCGCTCAAAGGTTTGTTTCGCCAGCATCGTGATGGATACCCTCTACCTTCCAGCAAAGTGCTCGAAGAGATTATTCAATTGTCGCGCGCTATCCTTTTTCCCGGATATTTCGGCAAACCACGGGTAAACATCTCCACCATCAAATATCAAATTGGAGTAGACGTTGAGAACCTGCACAGACTTCTCAGCGAGCAAATCCTATCCGGACTGTGCTCTTTGGAGGAAGAACAGGACGGAACGAAGTTGCGTGCAGAAAAAACAAAATCAAAGGAAATCGCATACAAACTCATTGAGAAACTGCCGGACATACGCCATACTTTGGGAACTGACGTGACGGCAGCATACAATGGTGACCCTGCTGCCAAGAGCTATACAGAGATCCTTTCGTGCTATCCTGTCATCAAGACACTGACCAATTATCGCATCGCACACGAACTTTTCAAACTTGGCGTTCCCCTCATTCCACGCATGATGACCGAAATGGCGCACTCGGAAACTGGCATAGACATTCATCCGGGAGCAACCATTGGCAACTATTTCACCATAGATCATGGCACGGGTGTCGTTATTGGCGAGACCTGTATCATAGGGAATAACGTAAAAATCTACCAAGGTGTGACCCTTGGAGCCAAAAGTTTCCCACTCGACGAACATGGCAATCCCATCAAAGGCATCCCCCGTCATCCTGTCATTGAAGACAATGTTGTAATCTATGCCAATGCCACCGTGCTTGGACGGATCACCATTGGCAAAGACTGCGTGGTGGGAGCCAATACTTGGGTTTTAGAGGATATGGCTCCACAAACTCACAAATACAACAAAGCATAAGTAAGAAACTTAAATATCACTTCAACGAAAATGGAATTTGAACTCATCGCCAAGACATTCATGGGATTAGAGCAGGTCTTGGCACAAGAGCTCACCCAAATGGGTGCAAACAATGTACAGATTGGTAGGCGAATGGTATCGTTTACCGGTGACAAAGAAACCATGTATCGTGCAAACTTCCAGTTGCACACCGCCATCCGCATCCTGAAACCCATCAAGCGCTTCAAAGCGCGTTCGGCCGAGGAAGTTTACGATGAAGTGCAAAAGATAGACTGGAGTGAATATATCCAAAAAGGGAAGACCTTCTCGGTAGACTCGGTGGTATACTCCGATGAATTCCGCAACTCTCGCTTTGTGACATATAAGGTGAAAGATGCCATTGTGGACCAATTCCGCGAGAAACAAGGCGTAAGACCCAACATCTCCGTCAGTAATCCCGACATACGTCTTCATATCCATATTGCCGAGTACGAGGCCACATTATGCCTCGACTCGAGTGGCGAGAGCTTGCATCGGCGTGGTTATCGTCAGGAAAGCGTTGAAGCCCCACTCAACGAAGTGCTCGCTGCCGGCATGATCATGATGACCGGATGGAAGGGCGAGAGCGACTTTATCGACCCCATGTGTGGATCGGGCACCTTGGCAGTAGAAGCTGCACTCATTGCCCGGAATATCTCACCCGGTGTGTTCCGCAAGGAGTTCGCTTTTGAAAAATGGCCCGATTTCGATCAGGATCTGTTTGATCACATTTATAACGACGACTCGCAGGAACGTGAGTTTGAGCACCATATCTATGGTTACGATATTGACATGAAGGCGGTGAACACTGCCAAGCTCAACGTTAAAGCTGCCGGACTGACCAAAGACGTAACCATTGAGCAGCGTGATTTCAAGAATTTCACAAAGCCCGAGAACAAGAGCATCATCGTGACAAACCCTCCATACGGCGAGAGAATATCTACTCCCAACCTGTTGGGAACCTATAAGATGATAGGTGAAAGACTCAAACATGAGTTCGGGGGGAATGAAGCATGGATCTTGAGCTATCGCGAGGAATGTTTTGAACAAATCGGTTTGAAGCCCAGCATCAAGATACCGGTGTATAATGGCAGCTTGGAATGCGAGTTTCGCAAATACACCCTCTTCGACGGAAAGATGAAAGAATTCAGGCAAGAGGGCGGAACGGTGAAAACCGAAGAGGAAAAACGCGAAATGGCGCAGAAACACCGGTTCAAGAAAAATCGTGAGTTCAAAGAACGTTTGGAAGCCGAAGAAGCCAACGAAGAAGGCGACATCCGCTCATTCCAGTTCCACTCGCTCAACAAACCCACACCTTCATACTCTCGTCGCGACTATGATGATCGTGAGGAGGGTAACCGTTTCCGTGGGGAAAAGCGTGATTTCAAAGGTGATCGCCGAGACAATCGAGGTGACCGATGGGCCGACCGCGACAGTCGGGACGGATTCAAGCCACGTCGCCGCGATGATGATTTCAAAAATAGAAAAGGCAAAACCTTCAAGGCGGGAGACCGCAGGGGCGGAGCCAAGAAGTTCGACAAGATCAGAAATTTTGATGATGAAGATTAACCAATGGCTCATTGCGGGCATGATGGCAATGGCAAATATGACCGGATTCTCAGTTGAGTCGAAGGCCCAGCAGCCGGAAAACCTGAAACAGTTTACGCTTGAGGATCTCAACTTCGGAGGCAAAAACTATCACAATATGTCTGCCAAGAATCGCTTCACCACATGGTGGGGCGACGAGTTGGTGCGTCTTGATCAAGACAAATGTTATATCGTAAACAAGAAAACCGGCAAAGAAACCGAGCTATTCACGCTCGACGAGGCTAACAAGTGGATGGGGACAGACAATAACAACAAACTGCGCTCACTCTATTATGCCAAATTTCCATACACCGACAAGTCGCTGGTGCTACTCAGCCCGAAGGGCAAGAAAGTGCTGTTGAATTTCAAGACCCGACAAATAGAATGGCAAATCAGCACTGACAAGACCTCCGAATTGGAATGGAATGCCCATTCACGCGCAATGGCATATACCGAAGCCGGCGGATACAATCTTTTTATCAGAGACTCAATGGGCAATGATATCGCATTGTCTACCGACGCATCACGCGACATACTGTATGGCCAAAGTGTGCATCGTGATGAGTTTGGCTACCACAAAGGTACCTTTTGGAGTCCCGACGGACAGAAATTGGCTTTCACGAGAATGGATCAATCCATGGTGACCGACTACCCGTTGGTCGATATTCCTGATGCAGAGTGGACACCCCAAGATGGCGAAAGCCGCATCGCCACATTGGCTTCAGAGAAATATCCGATGGCCGGCGAGGCTATGCACAAGGTTACAATCGGCATTTTCGACCTCCAGACCAAACAGACCGTCTATTTGAAAGCCGGTGATCCGACAGACAGATACTTCACCAATCCGGCATGGAGCCCTGACTCGAAAACGATTTACCTCTTCGAACTCAACCGTGACCAAAACGATTGCAAGCTCGTAAGCTACGATGCAAAGACCGGCGAGAAGAAGGCCGAACTCTATCGTGAAACCGATGAGAAATATGTGGAGCCACAACATCCCATCATGTTCCTGCCTTGGGACGACAGTAAATTTATCTTGCAGAGTCAGAAAGACGGCTTCAATCATCTATATCTCATTGCCCAAAAAGGCCGTCTCGTCAAACAATTGACTTCCGGCAAATGGGTGGTCATGGATGTCATTGGTTTTGATTGCAAGCACAAAAGCATCATTATTGCTTCCAATGAGCTTAACCCACTGCAACGCAACCTGTATCTCGTCAATGTGAAAACAGGCAAACGCACACTGATAGACGACAACGGAATGGGCTATCATTTCGGGGAGGCCAGCGCGTCGGGAGCATATATTCTCGACCGGTACTCCACCCCGACGACACCTCGTAACATCGCCATCGCAGATTGCAAAACACAAAAAACCACCCGATATTTCACAGCCGAAGACCCGTGGAAAGGATACAATATACCCGAATACAAGAGCGGAACGATCAAGGCTGCCGATGGAGTTACCGACCTTTACTATCGCATGGTGCTCCCCATCGGCTTCGATCCCGGTAAGAAATATCCCACCATTATATATGTATATGGTGGCCCGCATGCCCACAACGTAGACGCAAGTTGGCATTGGGGCAGCCGGTCTTGGGAGACCTACATGGCCCAAAAGGGCTATCTGCTCTTTATTCTGGATAACAGAGGTAGTGAGAACCGCGGTAAAGACTTTGAGCAAACCACCTTCCGCCACCTCGGCTTCAATGAGGTTAACGACCAGATGGAGGGTGTAAAATACCTGAAATCTCTTCCATATATTGATGCCGACAGGATGGGCGTGCATGGTTGGAGCTTTGGCGGATTCATGACCATCAACCTGATGACCACCCATCCCGAGGTGTTCAAGGTAGGCGTTGCGGGTGGTCCGGTAATCGATTGGAAGTGGTATGAGGTGATGTATGGCGAACGATACATGGACACTCCGCAGTCAAATCCCGAGGGCTACGCAACGTCGGGTCTCCTGCAAAAAGCCAAGAACCTCAAAGGAAAATTACAGATTATCATCGGAGGAAACGACCCGGTGGTCTTGCCTCAACATGCCCTGACATTCATCAAGAAATGTATTGAGGAAGGTACTCAGCCCGATTACTTTGTCTATCCCGGCGAGCCTCACAACATGAGAGGGCACCAATCCACCCACCTCCACGAACGCATTTCGCAATATTTTGACGACTTTTTAAAGAGATAACAGCAGGCAAAAGGTACAAACCAAACTTTGACAAAGAAGATGAAGATATTACTATTAGGCAGTGGCGGCCGCGAACATGCCTTGGCATGGAAAATAGCCCAAAGCAAAAAATGTGAGAAACTCTATATTGCGCCGGGCAACGCAGGCACAACGGCAGTTGGTGAGAATGTCGAAATAGGAGTAAACGACTTTGCCAAACAAAAGGATTTTGTCATCGCCAACGCCATCGACATGGTGGTTGTCGGTCCTGAAGACCCTTTGGTAAACGGTGTTTACGATGAGTTCCTCAATGATCCGCGCACCAAGCACATCCCTGTCATCGGACCATCCAAGCAAGGTGCCGTGCTCGAGGGAAGCAAGGATTTTGCCAAAGCCTTCATGAAACGGCATCATATCCCCACTGCTGCTTACGCTACTTTTGATGGCACGACGGTTGAAGAGGGCATCAAGTTCCTCGAAACCCTCCAAGCACCCTACGTGCTCAAGGCCGACGGACTGGCCGCCGGCAAGGGCGTGCTCATCATTCCGACCTTGGACGAGGCCAAAAAAGAACTCCGCGACATGCTCGGCGGAATGTTTGGCAATGCCTCCGCGAAAGTTGTGATTGAAGAATTTCTGTCGGGAATCGAGTGCTCGGTATTCGTCCTCACCGACGGTAAGCATTATCAGATTCTTCCTGAAGCCAAAGACTACAAGCGTATCGGAGAGCACGACACCGGCCTGAATACCGGCGGCATGGGTAGCGTCACTCCTGTTCCTTTTGCGACCAAAGAGTGGATGCAGAAAGTCGAAGACCGAATCATCCGCCCCACTGTCGATGGTCTTGCTGCCGAAAATATCGACTACAAGGGATTTATCTTCTTCGGTCTCATCAATGTAGATGGAGAACCTATGGTCATTGAGTACAATTGCCGCATGGGAGACCCCGAGACCGAGAGCGTGATGCTGCGTCTCAAGAGCGATATCGTCGACCTGTTCGAAGGAGTGGCAGACGGTCATTTGGACCGCCGCACAGTAGAATTTGACGAGCGTGCCGCTGTATGTGTCATGCTCGTGAGTGGCGGTTATCCCGAAGAGTATAAGAAAGGCTACCCCATTACGGGTGTCGACAAGGTAGAAGGAAGCCTTGTGTTCCATTCGGGCACAACCCTGAAAGATGGTCAGGTGGTCACCAACGGGGGTCGTGTCATTGCCGTATCATCATACGGAAAGGATAAGGAGGAGGCTCTGCAAAAGAGTTTTGCCGAAGCCCAGAAGATTCATTTTACCGACAAATACTTCAGAAGAGACATCGGACAAGATCTCTGATCTTCAACCAAGCAACTACATATCGGGTCTGCCGATCCTTCGGAGGGTTGGCAGACCATATTACACCATTGCGGGCAACCGACCGGATGCCATACAGCATGCTCCACAACCACGTATGGAGGCTTAGTGACTCCACTCCCCTCAACGCCCCATCGCCCGAACAGGGCAGCCCCGCGACTAACTACAAAGCAGTTCACAGGTCATTCCAAACAAACTCAAGGTAAAGACAACGTTTCAGATAACACCGTCATCCACGCATGATAAAATATCCTCAAAGCAAGATAGCACAGTCACGATGGGCACTCACCTTCACGGCCGCATACGCCGTTTTGGTGTGTCTTGCCGCCGGCCTCGTGTCTCAGGAAAATTGGATACAGGTACTGCTGATGGGCATTTCCACGCTGATGATGGTCGAGCTGAACAACGCCAATTCATTGATACGCATCTACAGCCGCATGGTGTCGTGCTCGTTTTTGGTCATGACCACAATGGCGGTGTTCCTGATGCCTTCGATGAAAGCTGCCATCAATCAGGCAGCCCTCATCGCCTTTTATCTTTATTTCTTCAAAGCTTATCAGAATCCCACGGCCTCGGGGTGGATATTCACAGCCTTCTTTGCCATTGGAGTGGGTAGTATCTTCTTTGTGCAAATACTGTTCTTTGTTCCCGTGTTATGGATATTGATGGCCACCAACGTACTGGCTTTCAACGCCCGCACATTCTTCGCGTCAGTCTTC
Source organism: Prevotella sp. UBA1395 (assembly GCA_002305235.1). Taxonomy (GTDB): domain Bacteria; phylum Bacteroidota; class Bacteroidia; order Bacteroidales; family Bacteroidaceae; genus Prevotella. The sequence goes on from DBQL01000041.1 coordinate 9,169, forward strand.
GGCATCCTCGGACCCTATTGGTTCATCGTGGCCTACTACGTGCTCACCGGCAATACGGGGTGGCTTTCCGACCATTTCATCGCACTCACCCGGTTCTCTCCGATTCTCGACATGAGCATACTTGACACCCACCGCCTTGTCACGGCTGTCTTTGTCTTATGCGTTGCCATATTGGGCAGTGCCCACTTTCTCATTTACAGCTATTTGGACAAGATACGCACCCGCATGATTTACGAAACCTTCATCACTTTGGACATCTGCTGTTTTGTCTTCATCCTCTTGCAGCCACAGCATTTCGACCGGCTCTTGGCAATGGCAATCGTCACCACCGCCCCGCTTGTGGGCCATTATCTGTCGTTGTCGCACACCAAATTATCCAACATTATATTTTTCGTCATCGCTTTTCTCGCCCTGATGATCACCATTTTTAATTTATGGATGCCTTCATCGATCTTCTCATAAACTACGGCTATTGGGGTATGCTCACCGCCGCATTCTTGGCCGGCAGTTTCTTCCCTTTCAGCAGTGAGGCCGTGATGCTTGGACTCATGGCTGCCGGCTTAGACCCCATAACCTTGGCCGTCTATGGCACGATAGGCAACGTAGCCGGCTCGATGCTCAATTATGGCTTGGGTAGTTTGGGCAATATGGAGTGGATCGAACATTATCTGCATGTCGACGAGAAAGGCTTGAAACGTGCCGAGCGTTTCATGGCCGGGCACGGCGCATGGATGGGATTCTTCGCCTTCCTGCCCGTCATCGGGTCGGCCATCACCATTGCCTTGGGGCTGATGAGGGCCAATATCATCATCACCTTTATCAGTGTCACGCTGGGCAAAATCGTGAGATACATTATTCTCATCTACGGTGCCAACATGATCATGTAAGCATCTGTCTGTGCTTTTGACACACAGCCATCATGAAAAGAACATTAAAAAGGCAAAAATGTCACGCTTTTTGGCCTGTCTCTCTATGCTTTTTACTATCTTTGCATCAATTATTGCAATAACTCAATTATCTTAAATATTCAATGAAACAGTACAGATTAGTAGACAATGTGCTGGGATGGCTCGCGTTTTTGATAGCCGCCTTCGTTTATTGCTCTACCATTGAACCGACAGCCTCCTTTTGGGACTGTCCAGAATTTATCACTACCGGGTACAAGCTCGAGATCGGTCATCCCCCCGGGGCACCGTTCTTCATGCTCACCGCCAACCTTTTCAGTCAGTTTGTAAGCGATCCCGGTCAGGTGGCACGTATGGTCAACACCATGAGTGCGTTGCTCTCGGCAACAACCATCCTGTTCCTTTTTTGGACCATCACACACCTGACGCGTAAACTGATCGTAAAAGACTGGAGCGAACTCACACTTGGCAAGCTCATCTCCATAGAGGCAAGCGGTATGGTTGGTGCCCTGATCTACACCTTCTCAGACACATTTTGGTTCTCTGCCGTCGAGGGCGAGGTCTATGCTTACTCATCGGCCTTCACCGCCATCGTGTTCTGGCTCATCCTCAAATGGGAAGACCATGCCGACGAGCCCCACTCCGATCGCTGGCTGGTGCTGATCTTCTACATGACCGGCCTCAGCATCGGCGTTCACTTGCTGAACCTGCTCTGCCTGCCCGCCATTGTCTTGGTGTACTGTTATCGCAAATTCCCCAATGCCGAGACCAAGGGTTCTCTCATCGCCCTGCTCATCTCGTTCGTCATCGTGGCAGCCGTGCTCTATGGTGTCGTACCGGGCATTATCACCGTGGGTGGATGGATGGAGCTGTTGTTTGTCAACGTGCTGGGCATGCCGTTCAACACCGGCCTCATCGTCTATCTTGTGCTCTTGGTAGGTGCTGTGCTATGGGCCATCTACGAAAGCTATGTCGGAAAGAACAAGAAACAAGAGAATCTCTCTTTCCTCATCGCCTTCGGCCTCATCGGCATACCGTTCTATGGCTACGGATGGTCGGCCGTGGTCATCGGCATCGTGGTATTGGCCATCACTGCCTACCTGCTCAACTATAAGAAGACGGTGAACAAGAAGCCGGTATATGTCATTACCTCACGCTTCAAAAACACCGCCCTGCTGTGCATGCTCATGCTCATGATCGGTTATTCCAGCTATGCGCTCATCGTGATTCGCTCCGACGCCAATCCCCCGATGGACCAGAACTCGCCGGAAGATATCTTCACCTTGGGCAACTATCTGAGCCGTGACCAGTATGGCGACCGGCCCTTGCTCTATGGCCAGGCCTATACCTCTCAGGTGGCACTCGTGCAAGACGGCAACCTCTGTAAGCCCAAGAGCGAGCAGGGAGCACCCATCTATAGTCGCAAGGAGAAGGCCTCCAAAGACGAAAAAGACTCCTACTTCGTGGTATCACACAAGACCAAATATGTCTATGCGCAGAATATGCTCTTCCCGAGAATGTATGATGCCGCCCACACCAGCGACTACGAGTCGTGGATGGGAGGCGTAGACGGCGCCGAGGTGCCTTACGACCGCTGTGGCGAGGCCATGATGGTCAAGGTGCCTACCCAACTCGAGAACATCAGGTTCTTCCTCTCCTACCAGTGCAATTTCATGTATTGGAGATATTTCATGTGGAACTTTGCCGGCCGCCAAAATGATATTCAGGGCAACGGCGAACTGGAGCATGGCAACTGGATCACCGGCATCTCGTTCCTCGACAACGCCCGTCTCGGCGACCAAAGCAAACTGCCCGACGACCTGAAGAATAACAAGGG
>DBQL01000132.1:0-410 GCA_002305235.1 Prevotella sp. UBA1395
GTCACCTTGCGCCTGTTGCCAAGCTGGTCTTCCATCGTCAGGCTGTTGGCGTCAGCGCTTACCGTGAGCGAGAAAAATCTCTTGTTGGCCGGGTTGATCTTCGATGTCTCATATTTCACGTTGCTCACCGATTTTCCACCGATAAACACCGAATTGTCTTGAATGTGATACCTCAGGAAATTGGTAATAATGGCTGCCAAGGCCTTCTTACCGTTGTTATAGGCCGTTCGGTCACCCCCGAAGTCTTCCACCGTGAGCTTCTCATAGTCGTCCCACGTAGGCAGGCAACCGTCGGTGATGAGCTTTTGGATGGACGCGTTGGTCGGAACATACACCGTATAGTTGTATGCGTCAAACAAGCTGATGTTATAGTCTACGCAACTATATGTGCCGCTCAGTTTCTGTGAGAT
>DBQL01000132.1:539-5204 GCA_002305235.1 Prevotella sp. UBA1395
CCGCCATCTACTGTCATCGTGCCCACACTGCCCGGATTGGTCACGCGGATAGGCGAGCCGCCCTTACTCTTATAATATGTACTGCCGTCCTCAACGTTACCCACGATGATCATGCAGTTGAGCAAGTCTTCCATGCGGTCTTTTACCTGATCCGAAGTGGCGTCCGGCAGGGATGTAGAGGTATCAATGGTCTTGGTTGCCAAGTCGTAATAGTTTCGATGTGCCCTTACCGTCTTGGCCTTGTCATCATAGTAGAAGCTATACAACACCGTCTTCGAGGCGGCATACGAGCACGGGTCGAGATAACTCAACATGGCATTGTTGGTCGGGATGATGAAACTGTAATAAGAGTCCATTGAGTTCAGGTAAGGCTCGAAGTTCAGGTTCTCTATCGCCCAATAGATCACGTTCATCGTATTTTGGTTCACCAGTGCCGGAAACGACACGCTGCTATAATCGGCCGGGGTAAACACCTTGTTGGTGAGATACACCACGCCGTTGCATCCCATGAAGCAACTGTCTATGTCGGCCGTCTTCACGCCCAGCGTCACCTTGGTGGTATTGTCCACGATATTGGCGAATTTCGAGGGCACGGTCTCCGAAAACGTGTTGATCATGTTGATATTCATCATCTTGACCAATACCTTCAGAGGCACATTCTCCCACGTGCCATACATGTTTTGCAGCACCTTGCCGTCATGATTCCACCAAAAGTCTAAGGCCTTGTCGGTCGGAACAAGCATCGCTCCGGCGTCATAGTGCAAGTCTCTGCCCGACGTGTTACTGTAAATATACTGGTTCCATCCCGGGTCGAAATAGAGTTGTGCGTCCACGGCCTGCCCGTCGGGGTCTGTGTTCAGGTTGCCCGACTGCGGGGCACCGTAGTTACCGGTGTTGGCTGTCTCCGCAAAATATCTCATGACAAACACCGAGTCGGTGGTGTTGTTCAGTCGATTGTATTCCTTTGTGGCAGCATCGTCATAATAGGGCGCCGAGAAACGGTCTAACAGTCGGCTGAATGTCGACATGTTGGCATGGCTGTGGATAATCTCGGCCATATTGTCTGCCGAGGTCATCACCCCGTCTACCTTATGGATATAACCGTTCTTGCAGGTAATATCGCGCTCGACGATCTTCTTGCCGTTCACCCATGCGTCCGACACCGAGTTCGACTGCCCGTTGGTCAGTATCGACAGGTCGTTGTCGGTAATCTTGTTCAGCTGCATAAAAGCCGGCAAGAAGTGGATCATGGGCTTGGGCGTGTTGTCGCGCAACAGTGCCATACCCTCCTGTTTTCCCTTGTATTTGGCCCAATATTGATTGTCGGGCATCTGCGAGGGGTAAATGCGCGAAATAGAATCGAACACCGACACGGCGGTCTCCCTGCGCATGCACTGCCCCTCTCCGGGTGGATTCCCGCTGACATTGCTCAGCAATTCGATGAGGTAGGCATCGTTGACCATCGTACTGTTGAACAGCAGTTTCTTCTGTGCCATCGACAAGTCCTCATACCTGTTCACGCCCCAAGCGTTCGATTTGAAGAATTCGTTGTAGGCATTGTCATCGGCCGCAAAGAGCGTTTTGCTTCCCGTGCGACTCAACACTGCTGTCTGTCCGAGGTCATCGATAAGTCGCAACGTGTAGGTATAGTTGCCCTCGTCCTGCAATCGCTCGTAGATAGAGTTGCCGAGCCATTCCGGTTGTCCGGACAACACATCTTTCTCGCACGACTGCAATACCCCCGACCCCAAAAGGAGCAACGCGCAGGCTGCACCGGTCAGTAATCTGCATTTAGGATCCGAATGTTTCATTTTGGTTATTTGTTGTTTTGTGAATTCATGTCATGAATGTCGCCACGCTATTCCACCAACAGTTTGGCCGCGGCCTTGTCCTTGCCGTCCGCACTCTCGATGATGTAGAGTCCTTTGCTCAGATGAGCCGGAATCTCGAGATTCCCATCATACCTGAAGCTCTGCGCATAGACGGTCTGCCCGCTGGCATTGTGCATGCGCACCTGAACCCAAGGGCGTGACACCCCCGTGAAATGCAATCCCAAACGCTCGCCGCGCCTCACGACATTCCTCTCGGGCATCATCGCGAACCTGCTGCCTCCGGTTTCCGCATGGGTCACACTGCCGATGCCTGTCACAAACTTCTGGTCTGTGATGGTGTTGCGGTATTTATACCATTTCAGTGTGGCATCGGCCGGTTGGTAAACATGGTCAGACATCATCAGCCTGTAATCATAATGGGCCTTGCGGGTGGCCTCACCCATATAAATATAATCGGTATTGCTTACCACGGCCATCACCACGTTATTGGCGGGTACCTCCTTGAGCTCGATGGATACAATGCCTTCTCCTGATACGGGATGTGAGTAGTACACCTTGCCTCGCTTCGAGCGGAAGCAGAGTTGGCAGGTCATGTTCTGCCCGATGGGCTTGAAATAGATGCGCACAATATTTCCCTGCGTGCCCTCCACGTGCAGCGGAATCTGGTTGGCGGCGCTCCATCCGGGTGTCGTGCGATATTCCGGTTTCCACCATCGCGTACTGTCCGCGCCTTCGCAGCAACTCATCCGAGCATAGCAGGTGGCCTTCCATGTCTCCACATCGTTCTTCCAGTTGCCACCGGCAGCGTTGCCCTCCGGCCCGATATCGAGCAGCCAATTGTCGTCCAAGAGCTTGTTGATGGCCGTATTCCACTTTCCCACGTCGATCATCGCACGCCGGGCGTTATACTCTACCAGCAGCGACCGCATGTTCTCATCGCCCAAGGCCTTGCCCATGCTCTCCAAGATATAGTCTCGGCAATTCTGCCATATCCAAGGGATACAGCCATTGCCCAACATCTGGCTCAAGGCGTTGGGGAAATACTCGCTGTATTGCACGCCGCCCAAAAGCCTGCGCCACGTGCAGAGTTGCCCGTTGGGACCATACATATTGACGCCGTCTGCCGTCGGACCTCCGAAGCTGCCGTCCTGCAACCACCCACTGTAACAGTCGATAGGCATAAACGGCGCTATGACGCTTCCGGCGCTGAGGAATCCCATTGATGAGGGGGTCGACACGCCCTGCTTGTATTGCTCGGCTTCGCTCATCAGCCAGTTGTCACTGCTCTCGTGAAACCACACCGACTTTTTGCAGCCGTCAAGATCGGCCAGCATGGCATGAATGCCCTCGTGCACACATGCCCCCATCTGGAAAGCCTGATCGGTGACACTGCGGTTCTGATAGCCGTCGTAGACAAACGCAGGGTCGAAACAGGCCACAGGATAATAGCTCAGGTGTACCATCGGCCACGACTGCCCGTTATACCATGTCGCTCCCTGCCATCCGCCCAAAGCCGTGGAGTCGGCATTGTCGGTGGTAAGCCCGCTGCCATAGAGGTATATCGTACTGTAATAGCCGTTCTTGGCACGTTTGTCGGGCAGCCATCCCATTGTCTCACGGAAGAACCGGAAGTCACGATCCATCCTCGAGAGCAGGCTGTCGATGGCCTCGTCGGTAACATATCGGTTACGATTCTTGCCCCACGCGAACGTCCACCAACCCTTGGTGCGCGACCCTACCTGCCCCACGTTCTCGGGAAGCATCGCGGTGGGAGCCGGAAAGCCGTTGGGATAATCGTTCTTAAAATCATAGTTCATCACGTCGGGATAGGTCGGCCACTGATAGGCCACCGTGGGGTCGTACTCGCCAAGCGTGCCGATAACCCTCGCCTCGCGTATGCCACAAGCCTTGGCACCCGACATATACACCCTGATCTTAGAGGTCTCCACGTTGACCACGGCATTGGAGACCTGCGTGCCCGAGGCAATGAGTTGCGCACCCTTGACCCACTCCGTGCCGTCCCAATAAGAAAGGTACGCGTCGAGTGGCACATCTATCGTATCACCAGAGACGGCCCAATACACATCGGCCGAAGATACCTTATTAATGCGGTCCCATGCCATTTCCACATACTCATATTGACCGTAGTATGCCGCGCCATGATACCCGCTCCAAAACGCCGTGCGATTGTTGTCGTTGATCAACGTCACCCGCCCCGCATTGACAGAGGCGTCCAACGAGATTGCCTTGACGGCAAGATTGAGTTGTGATTGTGCGAATGTAGGCATGACACCCAAAAACAAAGCCGATGCCCAAGCCGCAGAGCGTAAAATGAGGTTGTTCATAATAGGTAAATTTTAGTTGTGCGATAGATGAGAGCCCAAACTCTTAGTACAAAGATATATTAAAAAAGAATAAATGCCAACCGAAAAAAAGAAAAAATGTTGAAAAATCTTTTCATTTTTTCTTGACTAAAACAATTCATCTTAAAATCGTCCAAACTATGCAACAATCGTCTAAACGCCTGATATTTTTTGGGTTTACTCTTGTCATTTCATAAAAAAAACACTAAGTTTGCGATATATTATACGAAAATGGTAATCCAAATCCTTAGAAGGACAACGTTAATAAATACAAACCTAATCGCTTAACTTATGAGAAATTTTACACTTTGCACGAAGAAAATTCTCGTAGCGGTATCTTGCCTGTTCAGCCTCTCGGCCAGCGCGCAATACTCCGCGACAGTAGCTCAAGACCCCACGTCAGACTATTCGAGTGTCCCGACGACGTTCTCGCTCACCCAAGTGGCTGCCACCCTTGGCACAGACACCGC
>DBQL01000154.1:0-3140 GCA_002305235.1 Prevotella sp. UBA1395
GAGAAGTGTCAGCCCTAAATTTGTATCTTAACCAAAAGTTTAGCGGACAGTAATAATTATTAATGGCAAGAAAATAAAAGGTAAATTGTTATTTGTAATATTGCTGTTATTTTCATCTGTAAATGCAGTTCATCTAAAAACAATAAAGTTCTACAAATCACAGATGATAGAGATTCTCCCAAGTTGAAAAGCAAAATGAAAGGAGCGTTTACGATGGTTATCGTCTCTTGGCGCGCAGGCGGTCGATGAGCCACGGTCCGTAAATGCCGGTGACGAAAGCCAAGGGAATATAAACATAGGATGGAAGCTCCACGAAATGGAGGAGCAACTGAAGTGAGAGAATTTGGAACAGTCCGGAGTAGAGGTAGATGGTATAGGTATGACCGTAGAGATGGTTGAGAAACGTGCATCTGCGACTGTCGTAGATGCGCGCCATCGCGAGGGTCATGCCGATGCCGTTGAGGGCCGTGAGGTGGCTTTTCAGGGCGAAATGGGGGGTGAGGAGCATGAGGATAGACACGCCGAGGGTGACGGTCAGCAACAGGGTGGGCGAGAGGCGCGATGCCACGTGCTCGACCCGGGAGTTGCGGAAGGCATATCCAAGCACAAAATAGAACATGTAATAGGCCACTCCGAGAATATTGAGCACACTCTCATGATGGAAGTCGATGGATATGCTCACGACAAAGAATAATGCGGTGGCGGCCCACACGTTGACATGCCGCAACGGGGTAGAGGCCTTGGCCATGAGCACGAAGAGGGCAAAGATGAGAAACAGGGTGGGCATGAACCAGTAGGCCCCCAGCACATTGTGGTAGGGATAGAGCAGCATGTCGAGATAATCGTGCAGGCTGAGGTGTATGGGTCGCACAGCATAGCTGCTCATCAGGGCCTTGGGCACGAAGACCATGCTGCTGATCACCACGTAGGGCACGAGCAGTCGGCGGGCCTTGCGGGCGAGAAACGCCCCCTGCCCCATGAGCGTGACGGCGCGGAGGTCGCTGTGGGTATAGCGCATCAGATAGCCGGAGATGAAGAAGAACAGTGGCATGTGGAAACCATAGATCCACCTGATGACCCAGAGGTCGGCGTTGACGCGGAAAAACGAGTGACCGAGCACCACGAGCAGGATGCCGAAGGTCTGCATGAACGAGATATGCGAGAGAGACGGTTTCATGGTGTTATCACTTTGACGTCACGGCCGTTGACGACCCATACTTGGTCATAACCCTCATGCCATTTGGCTCTCACGATGCTGTCAAGTCCGTGACGGGCATCGGCGGCCGTGACAATCTCGCTGCCGAGGGTATTAGGCCAGCGGTGCCGGGTGCGCCAATAGACGGCATTGCCCCATCCGAAGGCATCGTAGGGGATGACGCAGAACGAGGAATATTTCTGCTCGCCATTGTCGATACACACACACCATGCCTTGCGGGCGGGCTTCGGTGCCTGACGGATCACGGCATCGGCCATCTGCCGACCGGTTATGCCCGACCGGTAAGCCTTCATATAGTGACGCGCGTCGACCATCAGCGCCGAGAGCATGTAGAGCGCGAAGGTGATGGCGAGGGTGCGGCGGCGGGCGGCATCGTGGTCGATGACACGGCCCACGAGCAGTGCCACGAGACCCAAGGCAGCGTAGGCGTGCATGGTGCTGAAGACGGTGAGCAGATGGGGTGAGGCCGCCATGAGGACGGTGAGGGCCAGCATGAGCGGCTCACGGCTGCGCATGGATTGTGCGCCACGCATGGCGAGCATGACGAGAAATGGCGCCGAGAGGGCAATGGTGAGCAGCAGGAAAGGCATGGTGCGGTCGGCGGGATGGAAGATGCTGATGAAGTCGACCGACGCGAAGGTGAGTATAAGAAACTTGGCAACGTTGGCCACGCGGGGCATGATGCCCCCGACGGCATACACATTGTTTTCCTGAATGTTGTAATGGGGCAGTGAATGCCGAATGAGGAGATAGGCCGAGATGATGCCTGCGGCCACGGCAAGATGGCGGAGGAGCATCTTGCGGTCGGTCATGCGGAACGCATAGCCCAACAAAGGGGCTATGGGCAGCCACATCATGCCGTTCTCCTTGGCGAAGGTGGCAATCACGCCCATCACCGCCCAGAGCCACAGACGGGCTGCTGAGTGGCCGAGATAGGCCCATAGGGCGATGAGCCCCAAGGTGGACGAGAATACTTGGTTGATGGAGTCGATGCCCAGCACCGTGCCGAGCATGGCCGGCGAGAGAAGGAAGAACAGTGTGGCGACAATGCGTGACGGTGCCGAGAGTGTCATCCGGCGCCCAAGGAGCCATACCATACATGCCCCGGCGAGGTGGCCTATGGCTACGAGGATATGGTTCAAGGCGGGAAAGAGGCGCAGGTCTGTGGCGACGACATAGCCCACAAGGGCATCGATCGGTCGCCAATAGTCGCCGTAGGGCATGAAATATTTCAGCCGGTGAGGGTCCTCGTTGGGATAGGTGAGATAGGTCCAGTCGTCGAAGGTGGGCTGCAACAGCGTCAGGGCATAGACCGCCAACGGAGCGAGTGCGACGACGACAATGGCAAGGATTCTCTCCGACTTACTCATGATCATCTCACGATAGCGATCTTACACACCACGCCTTTCTCTCCCTCGGCGGTGGCAATCTCGACCATATAAACTCCCGATGCCACCCGACGGCCGCTTTGGTCGAGGCCGTACCATTTGTATGTATTGCCGGTGGCACGGCCTTCGTGTACGAGTGTGCCGTTGGCGGTGACAATCTTCACGTCGGCATTGGTCTGCAGGCCGGTGATGGTGATGGCTCCCGTATAGTCGGGAGTGACCGGGTTGGGATAGGCCCATACGCTCTCCTTGGTCATCTCGTTGCTTGCCGCGGAGGCGTCACTGAGATAGGAGCACAGGCCTTTGGACGTGCCGATGTAAACCCTTCCGGTGGCATCGTCGATGGCGACAGACAGGATGTCGTTGGAGAGCAGCGGACTGTTGGTGGCGGTGAAATGGTCAATCTGCTGAATGTTGTCGCTGCTGATGCAGTAGATGCCATTGCCATTGGTGCCAAACCATTTGCGGTTGGCCCTGTCTACGGCCATACAGCTCACGTCGACACCCGCGAGCAGATAGTCGGCATAGTTGGTACC
>DBQL01000154.1:3195-4091 GCA_002305235.1 Prevotella sp. UBA1395
TTGGTCACCGTGTAGCTCGTTCCGTCTTCATTGGTGAAGGTGGAATACCGCTTCACGGTGTTGGTGGCCGGTCGATAGCACACCAGCGCGGTGGTGTGGTGATAGTCGTTGACAAACCACAGTTGGTTGTTGGAGTCGAAAATCATGTTTTTCATCGTCTCCATAGAATATCCGTCGAGACTCATCAGCTCGCTGTGGTCGTAGTAAGACCATTGTCCTGCCGAGAGCTTGAGCAACGAGCGGTCGGGCGACTGGCTGTTGGCCACCCACAGGTTGCCGTCGGCATCATATTTCACGGCGGTGGCGAGCACATAGTCCTTGTCGTTGTTACCCACCAGCTTGGCGGTCTGCAGTTCACTGTTGTCGTTGCTCCATGCCTTGAGCAGCTGTCCGTTCACAAATTCATAGACCCCGGTCTGTCCCCCCACGGCCACATGGTTGGGGTTGGTGGGGTCTACGTCGAGGCTGAAACTACCCACATAGCGGTGTCCCAAGGTGGCGACGAAGCTCTCGTCATAAATGGTCCATCGGTCGCCGTCGTAGACCTGTGGGGTGGCAGACAGCTTCTCGCCCACGCCGCTGCAGGTATAGAGCTTGTTGTTGATAAATCTCAGAAATCCGAAGTTGTTGTATTTGGGTCCGCCCGGAGACAGCGTCTTGACCAAGGCCAAGAGGTCGGCATCCATCGTCTTGGGATTGGCCACATAGTCGCCCACGCGTGTCCAGTTGGCCTTGTCGAGAAGGTTCGAGGTGAGCGGTGCGCGGCAAAGCCCCTGCGTGCTGCCCGCGGCATAGAGATAGCCGTCGCTGATATAGCTGTAATCCACGTTGAACCCCAGCTTGTAGGTGTCGATGATGGCAGCCGAGGCCACGTCGAGCTTGATTACCCCGAAGGC
>DBQL01000154.1:4183-5972 GCA_002305235.1 Prevotella sp. UBA1395
TCATAGACAATGACAAGTCGCTTGGCGGCTTGGCACCACGCGATGTGCGCGATGCCACAGTCGCTCAGCGTACTGACCTTGTCGTAAGTCTGCAGGCTTTGGTCGTCGCGGTCGTAGGAGTAAAGACCTTGCGATGCCAAGATGTAGAGCATGTTTCCGGGAGCCTCCTCGATCTCGGTCGGCTCATAATAACTCAGGTGGGCTTTCCACTTCGTGTCTTGTGCAGACGCGATCTTGGCTCCTGCCAGCAAGAGCGAAAGGGTAAATATCAATGTCCTTCTCATATTTATATAATCATAAAACAGAGCGGTTTATTGTAGATGAATACCCCAAAGTTATCGAATTTTGTGAGATAGGGTGTGGGTACAGGAGTTGTGGGCAGCCTTGTTGCCGCGCTGAGGGCTTGCCCGTGCTCATGGGCCGATATGAAAAGAATACCCTATCTCTCATCAGAAAAGTCTGCTTCTGCCCTGACGGGCAATGATCTAACGGTTCTTGAGATATTCGGCCAGTTTGCTCACGGCCCTTGCCCGATGGCTGATCTTGTTCTTGATGCTCTCACCAAGCTCGGCAAAGCTCCTGTCATAGCCCTCGGGAATGAACAGGGGGTCATAGCCGAAACCTTGGGTTCCATGTTTTTCGGTGTCTATACGGCCTTTGACCTCACCCTCGAAGATGTATTGGCAACTGCCGGAGGCATGGTTGTCGTCAGAGAGGATGAGTGAGATGACGGTGCGGAAACGGGCTTGGCGGTTGGCCTGTCCGTGCAGTTCTCTGAGGAGTTTGTCCATGTTGGCCTCGGAGTCATGGTCGGTACCGTCGGCATATCGTGCCGAATGCACTCCCGGTGCGCCATTGAGGGCCTCGACCTCGAGGCCGGTGTCATCGGCGAAACAGCTGAGGTGATAGTGGCTGAAGACATATTCGGCCTTGATGCGGGCATTCTCTTCCAAGGTGTCGCCGGTCTCGGGGATGTCGGCGTGACAGCCTATCTCAGACAGTGAAACGATGTCGAAGTCGGGTCCGAGAATCTCGCGGATCTCTTGAAGTTTATGCCGGTTGTTGGTGGCGAAAACGATTTTCATGCTGAATGGATGTTGTGCCGACAGCCCAATGACTATTGTGGGGCTGAAGAAAGTGTATCGGCGATGATGGAATGATGATGTATTGAGGTGACGGAGAGGCTGCGCACACGGATGTTTGTCGGCGATCAGCCCTTGTCCTTCTGCATTGGTTTGGGCAGGGTGTTGTCGATATGGTCTTGCGTGACCTTCACCTTGATATTGTCGAATCCCTCGCCATAGACACCGATAACGGCACTCTGGCTCACGAAAGCGTTGGGATCGATGATCTTGATGAGTCGGAAAATGCTGGTACTCTCTCGTTTCTTGGCCAATATACACAGCACTTTCATCTCTTGACCGGTGTACCATCCGTGGCCGTCGAGGATGGTCACCCCGTGGTCCATCTGCGTTCCTATGGCATTGGCTATCTCCTGATACTTCTTGGAGAAGATCATGAACTGCACGGACTCACGGCGCGCATTCATCACATAGTCGAGCATGAAGTTCTCTACCACCATCGTGCACAGACCGAAAACGATTTTGTGGACGCGGCTCAGTCCGTCGCCAAACTGCGGGATGAAGATACAACTGCCGATGATACACAGGTCTACCACGATGAGTACCTGACCCAAAGAGACGTTGTAATACTTGTTGACCGATGCGGCAATGATATCTGTTCCGCCCGTCGACCCGTTGTTCATGAACACGATGGCCAATGATGTGCC
>DBQL01000154.1:6016-9582 GCA_002305235.1 Prevotella sp. UBA1395
AGCATCAGCGACAGGGCAAAGATGGCGTAGATAGTCTTCATCAGAAACTTCACTCCCAAGATCTTCAGTGCCAAGGCCAACAAGATGGCGTTGATGACAAAATAGCTGTACTCGATGGGAATCTTGATGGCATAGAAGATGATGGCCGACATACCGGTCACACCGCCTGTCACGATTTCGTAAGGGAGGAGAAAGACCGTCCATGCGAAAGCATACAGAAGGAGGCCGAGGGTAAGGAATACATAGTCCTTGGCCTCATTGAATATGATCTGATGATTGATGGTCATGGGATGGAGTTTTGAATGAGCTGCTGTTGGTTTATGATGGACAGAGGAGTAAAGATATGATCGTGCGGACCGGTGTTGCCACCCGGCAAGAAACAGGATAGTTATCTTGACCGTCGGTCTGAACGATGAAGTCTTGACTCCTCTGCCTACAAGTCGGGTTATCTCACCACGATGTTGATGATCTTCTTGGGCACCACGATGACTTTCATCACCTGCTTGCCATCGAGATATTTGGCCGTGCGCTCATCCTCGAGCGTCTGTTTCTCAATGTCTTCCTTGGTGGCTTCGGCGGGGAACATCTTCTGATAGCGAGCCTTTCCGTTGAAGCTGACGGTCATTTGTATCTCGTTTTCTTTCAGATATTCCTCGTTCCACGCCGGCCATTGCGCATCGCATACCGAGCCTTCCTCGCCGAGATGCTCCCACAGTTCTTCGGCAATATGCGGCGTGAAGGGTGCGATGAGGATGACCAACTGGCGCAGCACGTCGCGACTGTGACATTTCTGCTGACCGAGTTCGTTCACGCAAATCATGAAAGCCGAGATGCTGGTGTTGTAAGAGAAAGTCTCGATGTCGCCCGTAACTTTCTTGATGAGCTTGTGCAGGGACTTGAGATTATCGTTCGTGGGCGTGGTATCGTCTACGATAAAGTTGTCTGAACGCGTGTCCCAGAACAAGTTCCAGAATTTCTTGAGGAATCTGAAACAACCGTCGATACCGTTGGTATCCCACGGCTTGCTGGCCTCCACAGGACCGAGGAACATCTCATACAGGCGCAGGGTGTCAGCTCCGTAGTCGTTCACGATGTCGTCGGGATTGACCACATTGTACATCGACTTCGACATTTTCTCAATGGCCCATCCGCAGATATACTTGTCGTTCTCGAGGATAAACTCGGCGTTTGTATATTCGGGACTCCATTGCTTGAAGGCTTCGATGTCGAGCACGTCGTTCTTGACCAACTTGACCCACACGTGTATGGGGGTGACATCCTTGTATTGCTCACGCAGGTTGTAGCTCACAAACACCGGTTTGTCGCCGGTAGAAAGTTCGTTGACACGATATACAAAATTGCTGCGACCCTGTATCATGCCTTGGTTGATGAGTTTCTGGAAGGGTTCTTCCTCGCAGCTCACGCCTTGGTCGAAGAGGAATTTGTTCCAAAATCTACTGTATATCAGGTGTCCGGTGGCATGCTCGGTGCCGCCCACGTAGAGGTCGACATGCCGCCAGTATTCGCCGGCAGAATGGCATACCAAGGCTTGGTCGTCGTGCGGGTCCATATATCTCAGGTAGTAGGCACTCGAACCGGCAAAGCCCGGCATGGTGTAGAGGTCGATGGGGAACACGGTCTTCTCATCGATCTTGGAGTTCTCCACCACGGTGTTGGTCTTGGTATCCCATGCCCACTTGGTGGCACGACCCAATGGCGGCTCGCCGGTCTCGGTGGGCTTATACTCCTTGATCTCAGGCAATTCGATGGGCAGACACTCCTCGGGAATCATCTTGGGAATGCCGTTGTCGTAGTAGACGGGGAACGGCTCGCCCCAATAACGCTGGCGGGAGAATATGGCATCGCGGATACGGTAGTTCACCTTCACCCGTCCGATACCCTTCTCGGCCACGAATGTCTTGGTGGCGGCAATGGCCTCCTTCACCGACAAACCGTTCAGGCTGAAGCCGTCGAGGCTCTCCTTGCCGGCTATGGGCGAGTTGGTGACAATGCCTTCCTTGGCATCAAAGCTCTCTTCAGAGACATCGGCGCCTTCGATCAGGGGAATGATGGGCAGGTCGAAATGCTTGGCAAAGGCGTAGTCGCGACTGTCGTGGGCCGGCACTGCCATGATGGCGCCGGTGCCATAGCCTGCCAATACATACTCGGAAACCCAAATGGGGATGGCTTCGCCGGTGAATGGGTTGATGGCATAAGAGCCGGTGAAGACACCGGTCACCTTTCGGTCGGACATGCGGTCAAGCTCGGTACGCTTCTTCACGTAGTTAAGATATTCATCCACTTCGGCCTTCTGTTCGGGCTTGGTGACCTGCGAGACATAGTCGGACTCGGGGGCGAGCACCATGAATGTCACGCCAAACATGGTATCGGCGCGCGTGGTGAAGATGGTGATGTCAAGGTCGGAATCTTGGATTTTGAATTGCACCTCGGCACCTTCCGACCGTCCAATCCAGTTTTTCTGGGTCTCGGTGATAGAGTCGCTCCAGTTGATGCTGTCCAAGCCGTCGAGCAATCGCTGGGCGTATGCCGACACACGGAGACACCATTGGCTCATCTTCTTCTGCACCACGGGAAATCCTCCTCGTACCGACACGCCGTCGACAACTTCGTCGTTGGCCAACACGGTACCCAGTCCGGCACACCAGTTGACCATCGTCTCGCCCTTGTAGGCAATGCGATAGTTCATCAGCACGCGGCTTTGCTCAGCCTCGCTCATGGCATTCCATTCCTCGGCGGTGAATGCCACGGTGTCATCGGATTGTGCGACGTTCAGGCCTTGGGTTCCCGAATGTTGGAAATAGCTGATGAGTCGGTCGATGGGCAGGGCCTTATTCTGGTCTTTGTCAAAATAAGAATTGAACATCCGCACAAAGGCCCATTGTGTCCAGTGATAATATCCGGGGTCGCAGGTGCGAATCTCGCGGTCCCAGTCGAAACTAAATCCGATTTTATCCAGCTGCTCGCGATAATGATTGATGTTTTCTTCGGTGGTGATCGCCGGATGCTGGCCGGTCTGAATGGCATACTGCTCGGCAGGCAATCCGTAGGCATCGTAGCCCATCGGGTTGAGAACATTAAATCCTTTCAGGCGTTTGTAGCGTGCAAAAATATCACTGGCTATATATCCGAGCGGGTGTCCCACATGAAGTCCGGCACCGGAAGGATAAGGGAACATGTTCAGAACATAATATTTTGGGCGGTCGGGATCTTCGATAACTTTGTAGGTTTTCCTCTCTACCCAGAGAGACTGCCATTTTTTCTCGATATCACTGAATTTGTATTCCATTATTTTGTTTTGTTAATAATCTTGCCATTAAACATAGATAATTGCAAAGTTAGTGTAAAAAAACAAAAGGCGCAAAGGAAAACGCAAAAAAGAAAAAACGAATATTTATTTGCCTTGGGCATTCCGATGAACTCTCGAAAGGGCGATAGCGCAGCTTCGATGGTCTATGATGTTCTTAGAATGATAATATGAACATAACTACCTTGTAACCAAATGGTTTACTCTCGGAAATATGAAACAATAAAATGAATCGTAAATA
>DBQL01000154.1:9589-13971 GCA_002305235.1 Prevotella sp. UBA1395
ATCTCCATTGCCGGAGGCCTATATTACACTAACGGAACGACCAAGTACACCAACTACGCGGGCAACACCGGTCAAAAGACGGTGTCTGCCATGTAACGGTGGGTTTAATGTCGTGAAAGGGGCTTGCCGCATGTCTTCGGCAGTGGAGGCATATTTACTGTAAAGTCCGGGTAAATGGGTTAAACAAACGGTGGCCGACTCTCATGAGAATCGGCCACCGTTCGTATATTATCGATTGTGGATCAAGCGTTTTTGTATTTTTCCGCCTGCTCCGCAATGAGCTTGGCATCATCGAAATAGTTGATCTGCATGGCTTTGCGCACATCGTCCATCGTCTGTGCGGCCACCTCACGGGCGGCATCAGAACCTTGCTTGAGGATGTTGAAGATCTCGGGAATGTCTTGCTCATACTCGTGGCGACGCTGGCGTATGGGGTCGAGCATGCGGTTGATGACGCTGTTGAGCAGTTTCTTGCACTTCATGTCGCCTATACCGCCGGCGGTATAGGCGGCCTTGAGTTCGTCGAGATTGGCAAATTCGGGCCAGAAATCGGCAAAATCCTGATCGGTCGAGAAGGCGTCGAGATAGGTAAACACGGCGTTTCCCTCCACATGACCGGGGTCGGACACATTGAGGTGCGTGGGATCGGTATACATGCTCTTGACCTTGGACCATACCTCATCGGCATTGTCAGACAGGTAGATGCAATTGCCGAGGCTCTTCGACATCTTTTCCTTACCGTCGGTACCGGGCAGTCGGCGTGCGGTAGCGTTCTCGGGAAGCATGATATTGGGTTCGACGAGCACCGGGGCGTACATTTGGTTGAATCTGCCCACGAGTTCACGGGTAAGTTCGATCATGGGTTCCTGATCTTCGCCGGCCGGCACAGTGGTAGCCTTGAAGGCCGCGATGTCGGCCGCCTGCGACACGGGATAGCAGAAGAAGCCCAACGGGATGTTGGTCTCGAAGTTGCGCATCTTGATCTCTGTCTTCACCGTGGGGTTGCGCTGCACGCGGCTTACGCTCACGATGTTCATCAGATAGGTGGTGAGTTCGGCCAACTCGGGAATACAACTCTGTATGTAGAGGGTACACTTGGTGGGGTCGAGACCGGCAGAGAGGTAGTCGAGTGCCACCTCCACGATGTTCTGGCGAATCTTCTCGGGGTTGTCGGCGTTGTCTGTCAAAGCCTGTACGTCGGCCATGAAGACGAACATGCGGTCGTAATCGCCCTCGTTTTGCAGTTGCACGCGGCGACGCAGACTGCCTACATAGTGTCCAAGGTGAAGTTTGCCCGTAGGGCGGTCACCTGTCAAGATAATCTTTCCCATATCTGTTTTTTCGTTTTTTCTATTGATAGTGCAAAGGTAGCACTATTTCTTCAAATGCTTGAAGATAATGATGAGAAAATGAAGCGGGGGGAGAAAGTGGAAGCAAGGAGCAGAGAAGATGCTGAGAGGAGAGAGGAGAGGGGGAAGCTGGAGCTGATAAGGGCGCTGCAAAGCAGCACCCCACACAACCGATATACGAAAACTACGGGGAACTCATCACTATCTATAATCTATAATGAAAAAGATCATTCCTCATTCCCCATTCCTCATTCCTCATTCCCCATTCCTCATTTCCCATTCCTTACTCCAGTTTCAAAGGCTTTTTGTGACATGAAGATGGCGACAGTCTTGAGCCTTACATAGTCGTAGCTGAGATACATATATCCGCCGTAGGGATTATTGGTTCCCCATGAGTTCTTGGCGATGAAGAACCGGTTTCCCTTGCGGTCGTGGGCTAGTCCACATAGTTGCATGGCATGGTCGTCGGTGGTGCGTCGTGCCTCGAAGTCGCGCTGCCGTCGGTACTGTTGGTCTCCGTTTGCCGCAGCGGGCAGTGTGGCGATACCTTTTTCGAAGCTGAATCCCGGTTCCGAGATGTCTCCCTCCCAGCAGACGGGATGTCCATGACGCAGGGCTGCGACCAGATGGTGCATCAATGAGTCGATGGGAATATTGAGAAAGCTATCGCGCAGCACGTTATCGGGACTTTCCAAGACAAATCGCTGACCAAAAGGATGGTGTGTGTAACTGGTCAGTGAGAGGTATTCGTCGGGCATACATACGCTATGTGCAAACTGTAATGGCGTATATTCCACTCCTAACATAAAGACGAATTTGGGCATGAATCCTATCTCGTTGTCCAACAGGTTTTGCAGGTGATCATTGAATTGGTGGAGCGACACCGATGCGCGGGCCATCTGTTCTATCTTGCGACAGAGTACCTGATAGTTCACCGGCTCACGGTTGTAATACGTGTCGTACGGTTCACAGCCATAGCGTTGCAGCAGTCGGAGCATGGATGCCCCCATGCCTCGCATAGAGATAGGATTGTCGCGTCGCGAGAAAAAATACTCGCGGGCGTTGTCTTGCAGCAGCATGCGTGCCGTGAAGTCGGGCGAGAGGTTCACCGAGTCGCCCATCATCAAATGCTCCGACTCGATGGTGGCGAGCATGGCATAGATCCAGCACAACTCGCTATGGCCTTGGTCTTTGACCGGGGTGGTCTTCACCCAAAAGTCGGTTGTAAACTCATTAACCGACTTTTGATACGCTCGAGTGTTCGGCCGTCCACACGAAACGAGTAGCAGGAGCACGAGGAATGAATATAAGCAAATCTTCTTTGTCATGTTTGCAAAGGTAATGAAAAGGTAAAAAGGTAAAAGAGTAAAAGAGTAAAAAAAGTAAAAATGTAAAAAGGTAAAAGAGAAAAAGGGTAAAAAACAAAAGCGTAAAAAGCATATCAACAACATCTTTTTTATCCTCAATTCATTACATTTTCGTTATCTTTTCACCCTTTTACCTTCTTACTCTTTTACTTTTTCGTAACTTTGCACCATGAATTTAAGTTTAAGTGATTTCGAGATCATGGCCCCCGTGGGGTCAAGAGAGTCATTGGCGGCGGCCATACAGGCCGAGACCGATGCGATATATTTTGGCATAGGGCAGCTCAATATGCGCTCGCACAGTGCCAACCACTTTGATATCAACGACTTGCACGATATTGTCGAGACCTGCGACAAGCACGGCATCAAGAGCTATCTCACCGTCAACACCATTATCTACGACGAGGACCTTGACGCCATGCGACAGATTGTAGATGCCGCCAAGGAGGCCGGCGTGTCGGCCATCATTGCCTCCGATGTGGCCGTGATGGCCTATTGCCGTGAGGTGGGCGTGGAGGTACACCTCTCCACCCAACTCAATATCTCCAATGTAGAGGCCCTGAAGTTCTATGCCCGGTTTGCCGACGTGAGCGTGTTGGCCCGTGAACTCAACATGGACCAAGTGTCACACATTCATCGTGAGATCGAGCGACAGCATATCTGCGGACCGATGGGCAATCCTGTGCGCATCGAGATGTTCTGTCACGGGGCGCTGTGCATGGCCGTCTCGGGCAAGTGTTACATGAGCCTGCACGCCCAAAACCGTTCGGCCAACCGCGGCGAGTGCGTGCAGATCTGCCGTCGGTCATATACCGCCACCGACAACGAGACCGGCAACCAGTTGGAGATCGACAACAAATACCTCATGAGTCCCAAGGACCTGAAGACCGTGCGATTCATCGACCGCATGATGGAGGCCGGCGTAAGGGTGTTCAAGATCGAGGGCCGGGCACGCGGCCCCGAATATGTCTATACCGTGGTGAGATGCTACAAAGAGGCTATCCGCGCGGTGCTCGATGGCACATTCACCGAGGAGAAGAAGGCCGAGTGGGACGAACGACTGGCCACTGTCTTCAACCGCGGCTTCTGGGACGGCTACTATCAGGGTCAGGCGATGGGCGAATGGAACAAGGGCTATGGCTCGATGGCTACCGAGCGCAAGGTGCTCGTGGGCAAGGTGACCAAGTATTTCGGTAATATCGGCGTGGCCGAGATTGCCGTCGAGGCCACCGATTTCAAGCTCGGCGACAAGTTGCTCATCACCGGAAATACCACCGGCGTGATGTATCTCGATGCCACCGAGATACGCTATGACCTCAAGGCCGTAGACCATGCCGAGCAGGGATGGCGCGTGTCGATACCTGTCACGGGTAAGGTGCGCCCCAACGACAAGTTCTTTAAGCTTGTGCCCGAACAGAATATGAAGAAACAATCATAGCAAAAACTGCCGCATACGGCAGAAAAACAAATAACAATGACAATCAACGAAATACAAGACGAGGTCATCGAGCAGTTTGCCGACTTCGATGACTGGATGGACAAGTACCAAATGCTCATCGACATGGGCAACGAGCTTGACGCGCTGAACGACCAATACAAGACCGAGCAAAACCTCATCGACGGCTGCCAGAGCCGCGTGTGGCTGCAGTGCGACTACAAAGACGGCAAG
>DBQL01000190.1 GCA_002305235.1 Prevotella sp. UBA1395
GTAAGTGCAAAAGTAATAAAAATACGACTAACCCATACATTATAATGGAATTTTTGTATCTTTGCAAACTAAAACAGGCTCAGATAACAATGATTTCCGTAGAGAATTTAAAGGTAGAATTTAGTGTTAACCCCCTCTTTCGTGATGTAAGTTTTGTGATTGGCGACCGCGACCGCATTGCGTTGGTGGGAAAAAACGGTGCCGGCAAGTCGACCATGCTCAAGATATTGTGTGGCAAGCAGAAACCCACCTCGGGCACAGTGTCTGTTCCGGCCGATACTACCATAGGCTATCTGCCGCAGGTCATGAATCTTTCTGATGACACTACCGTGCGTGAAGAGACCCGCAAGGCGTTCTCCAATCATACCGAGATGAAGGCGCGCCTCGACCGAATGCAGGAGGAAATGGGTCGACGAACAGATTATGAGAGTGCCGATTATTTGGAGCTGGTAGAGAAATTCAGTCAGGAACATGATCGTTTCATGATGCTCGGAGGAGACAATTATGAAGCAGAGATGGAGCGCACCCTTACCGGTTTGGGCTTCTCGGGCACCGATTTCGACCGGCCTACCCGTGAGTTTTCGGGTGGATGGCGCATGAGGATCGAGTTGGCCAAGATATTGTTGCGTCATCCCGATGTGTTATTGCTCGACGAGCCAACCAATCATCTCGACATCGAGAGTATACAGTGGCTGGAGCGTTTCTTGGCACAGAGCGCCAAAGCGGTGGTCTTGGTGAGTCACGACCGTGCGTTCATCAATAACGTGACCAACCGGACGATTGAGATAACTTGCGGCCATGCCGAAGACTACAAGGTGAATTATGACCATTACGTGGTGCTGCGAAAAGAGCGTCGGGAACAGCAAATAAGGGCTTACGAGAATCAACAGAAGGAAATTGCTGATATCAAGGCGTTTATAGATAGATTTCGTTATCAGGCTACCAAAGCCGTTCAAGTGCAGCAGCGCATCAAGCAGTTGGAGAAAATAGTACCTGTCGAGGTCGACGACGTGGACAACCGGGTGATGCACCTAAAGTTTCCGCCATGCCTCCGGTCGGGTGATTTCCCTGTAATCTGTGATGAAGTGCGCAAGGATTACGGCAGTCATACGGTCTTTGAGCACGTCACTTTGACCATTCGCCGTGGTGAGAAAGTGGCCTTTGTGGGCAAGAACGGTGAGGGAAAGTCTACATTGGTGAAATGTATCATGGGTGAAATACCGTTCACCGGGCAGTTGAAGATTGGTCATAATGTTCAAATCGGATACTTTGCGCAAAACCAAGCCCAGCTCTTGGACGAGACATTGACCATCCACGACACCATCGACAGGGTGGCAACGGGCGAAATGCGACTTAAAATCAATGATTTGCTCGGTGCATTCATGTTTGGAGGCGAGATTTCGGAGAAGTCGGTCAAGGTGCTGTCGGGTGGCGAACGGTCACGATTGGCAATGATCAGGCTGCTGCTTGAGCCTGTCAACCTGCTGATTCTCGATGAGCCTACCAATCATTTGGACATGCAGTCGAAGGATGTGTTGAAAGAGGCCATCAAGGCTTTCGATGGCACGGTGATCGTGGTGAGCCATGATCGCGAGTTCCTCGACGGCTTGGTCTCGAAGGTTTACGAGTTTGGTGGCGGCAAAGTGACAGAGCATCTCGGCGGTATCTACGACTATTTGTTGGCCCATAACGCCGAAACCATCAACGAGGCGGTGAATGTGGCACAGCCCTTGCAGCCCGATCGTAATCGGGTGGAGGCGTCGACCGGTGGCGATAACAAGTTGAGCTATCAGGAACACAAGGAACAACAGAAGAAAATTCGTAAGGCACAACGTGCCGTCGAGGAGTCGGAGAGCAAAATTGCCAAGTATGAGAACCGGCTGAAAGAGCTTGACAGGCTGCTAATGGATCCCGCAAACGCGGCCGATATGGAAAAGGTGACGGAGTATACCGGTACAAAAGCTCTTTTGGATAAGGAGAATGACCACTGGATGGAACTGTCTATGACGTTGGAGGAACTGATGAACCAATGAACAACATCATCGGAAACAAGATAAGAACAACAAAGTAACAAACCAATATTTTATGATGAAGGTAAAACGATTTTTCCCTATGTTAATGATGATTACGGCCCCGGTCATGGGTGCCGCGGCCCAAAGTAAATCGGGATTAGACCTTTCGAATCTCGACAAGACAGTAAGTCCGTCGCAGGATTTCTACCGATTTGCGACCGGAGGATGGCAGAAGTCGCATCCGCTGCCTGCCGCATACAGTCGTTACGGCAGCTTCGATATGCTGCAGGAGAACGTGAACAAACAGGTAAACGGTATCCTCATGGGACTGAACAAGAAAAAATTCAAGGACGGAACCGTGGAAAAGAAACTCCGCGACTTCTTCAATCTGGCGATGGACTCTGTGCGCCGCAATAAGGAAGGACTTGCTCCCGTCATGCCATTGCTTGATGAAATAGAGTCGGCCGGCACCTTGGAGGCTTTGAAAGACATCCAGTTGAAATATTCTAAGTTGGCTATCGGTGTGCCTTTCGGGTCGGGATTTTATGCCGATGACAAGAATGTCACCATGAACATCCTGCAACTTAGTCAGGGCGGACTGACCTTAGGGCAAAAGGATTGGTACGTGAACAACGACCAAGCCACTGTGGAAGTGAGAGAAGCATATAAGAAACACATCGTGCGTATGTTCAAACTCTACGGCTTCAGTGATGCGCAGGCCGTGAAAAAAGGGGCTGACGTGTTCCGTTTTGAGACCATGTTGGCACTCCTTTCCAAGAGCAGGACAGAGCTTCGTAATCCGCAAGCCAACTACAACAAGATGAGCTTGGCGGAGTTTGAGGAGAATTATCCCAACATTCCCTTACGTGCTTTCGCGCAAGCTGATGGCATTGACCTGAAGTATATTCAGGAAATGATTGTCGGACAGCCCGCATTCTTTGCCGGATATGACAAGTTGGCTGCATTGATGACGGCCGATGAGTTGAAGGCTTTGATGGAGTGGGATGTCATGATGAGCTCGGCTTCATACCTCACTGATGAGGTGCGTGAGGCCAATTTTGACTTCTTCGGTAGGGCAATGAAAGGGCGTAAGGAGGATTTCCCATTGTGGAAACGTGCCACCAACCAAGTGGAGAGTGCGATGGGAGAGGCTCTTGGAAAGATGTACTGTGAGAAGTATTTCCCGGCTTCCAGCAAGAAGATGATGGAAGAGTTGGTTCATAACCTCCAAGTAAGTCTTGGACAACGCATCGATGCGCAGACATGGATGAGCGATTCCACCAAAGCCAATGCGCATAAGAAGTTAGACCGGTTCTATGTGAAGATTGGTTATCCCAACAAATGGACCGATTACAGCAAGCTGAACATTGACCCCACCAAGAGTTTCTATGAGAACGTGGTGGCAACACGTCTCTTTGCCATCGATAAGGCTATTGCCGAGAAAGCCGGCAAGCCTGTCGACAGGGACGAATGGTATATGAATCCGCAGACCGTCAACGCTTATTACAACCCGACTACCAATGAGATCTGTTTCCCCGCAGGTATTCTCCAACGGCCGTTCTTCGATCCCAAGGCTGATGCCGCCTTCAATTATGGCGCGATAGGCGTGGTCATCGGACATGAGATGACGCATGGGGTTGATGATCAGGGCCGTCAGTATGATGCCGATGGGAACCTTCATGACTGGTGG
>DBQL01000139.1:0-2045 GCA_002305235.1 Prevotella sp. UBA1395
CAATCAAATTACTCAACATGAAGAGAACACCTGACAATCTTGGCCTACTGCATAGTCATGCGTTTATTAAGGCAACGGTTGGCCTGTTGTTGGCCGCTTCGGTCGGACAAGAGGCGTTTGCGGCGGGGACAACCTCGGAAACTGTCCCCGTGGCCGTAGAACAGCAAAGTGAAATCACCGTCAAAGGTGTGGTAAAAGATAACAACGGCGACCCTGTGGTGGGTGCCAGCGTTGTGGAAAAGGGTAATCCTCGCAATGGCGCCATTACCGATATTGACGGCAATTTCACGCTTAGGGTGAGACGAGGAGTGCTCCTCGTGGTTTCTTACATTGGTTTTACGTCGCAGGAACAGGCTGCCGGCGAACGAATGAACATCACGCTTGAGGAGGATTCCAAGACTCTCAAGGATGTTGTAGTCATTGGTTACGGCACGCAACGCAAAGGCGATGTNNGATGCCGGCGACCTTATCAAAGGCAAGGTTGCGGGTCTGACAATTACCAATCAGTCGGGTGATCCGAGTGTTGCCTCGAGCATCCGGCTGCGTGGTATCATCTCGTTGAGCGGTGGAAACACCCCCCTTGTGCTTGTCGACGGCATTGAAGGAGGCCTGTCTACCGTGGCTCCCGAGGACATTGAGAGCATCGACGTGTTGAAAGATGCCTCGGCTGCGGCCATTTATGGCACGCGAGGAGCTGCCGGAGTGATTCTCATCACGACCAAAAGCGGGCATCGCGAAGCCCCCACAACGGTCAATTACAGTGGATATGTCTCATTATCCTCGTTTGGGAAGAAGCTCGATATGATGGATGGGGCCGACGTCAGGGCCGGGAAAACCAATTATCAGGATGAAGGTTACGATACAGACTGGTTGGACGCGGTGTCGAGAACGGCCTTCACGCACAACCATAATGTGATGATCAGCGGCGGAAACAAGTCGACTTCGTATAGTGCCGACTTCACTTACCGCAACCAGCAGGGCGTGATTCTCAAGACATACTCCGACGATATGCGTTTCAATGGCAGCCTGTCACATTGGGCTCTCAATGATTTGGTCAAGCTGTCGTTTAATATTCAGAAGCGGTGGCATAAGAACGGGCCCATCGATGCGGCCGGAACCCAGATCTATCGGCAGGCTATTATGCGCAATCCCACGGAGCCAATCAAGAACGAGGACGGCAGTTGGTACGAGAATACCGCCATCAACTATTATATGAACCCTGTGGAATTGCTCAACGAACACACCGGCGAATACAAGACCGAAGACACCCGATTGACCGGCAATATCACCTTTGAGCCAATTAAAGGATGGCAGACCAACCTCATGCTTTCTACCAATCGGTACAACGCTCACGACGAGGGATACTACTCTTCGAAGTATTATACTCAGGTGGTGAACTATACCACGGGCTATGCCTATCACTCCTATGCCTATGGCCGTACCGACAATCTCGAGCTTACATCTACCTATAAGCACCAATGGGGGAGCCACCGCATGGAAGCGTTGCTGGGTTATAGTTATCAATATGACCAGTATGAAAGCTTTTATGCCAACAACACCAACTTCATGAGCGACTTCTATCAATGGAGCAATCTTGGTGTGGGACGCTACCTGAAAGATGGCAAGGCAGGCATGGGAAGCAACACCGAAGACAGCAAGCTGGTAGGATTCTTCGGCCGATTGAGCTATGGCTATGGTGACCGATATAATGTTTTGGTGAGCATTCGCCGCGAAGGCAGCACTCGCTTCGGTGACAACAACAAATGGGGAACGTTTCCTTCGGCCTCGTTGGGATGGACAATCAGCAACGAGAAGTTCATGAAAAACCTCACATGGATAGACCATCTGAAGTTGCGCGCAGGTTTCGGAGTGACCGGAGTGATCCCCACATCCAACTATTTGTCTATGACCAAGTGGGTATTGGGGAATGTTTACTATTATGATAACGGTACATGGAAGCAGGGTCTTGCCGTGGACCAGAATCCCAATCCCGACTTGAAATGGGAGAAGAGCACCGAGTACAATGTCGGAATCGACTGGAGTGT
>DBQL01000139.1:2121-8028 GCA_002305235.1 Prevotella sp. UBA1395
CAAGGCATAGAGATTGCCGTCACGGGTGTTCCCGTCAAGTCACGCGACTTCGAATGGAGTACCACGGTGACCTTTGCCTATAACGCCAACAAGCTTTTGAGCCTTTCCAACGACCTGTACGAGACCTCCAACCAGTTGGATGACGCTTATCTCGGCGAGCCAATATCGCTTCCCACCCAGCGTCTTGAGGTGGGTAAGTCGCTCGGTCAGTGGTTTGGGTTGAAGAGTGTAGGTGTTTCCGACAAGGGTTTGTGGCTCATCGAAGACCCCACCACGGGTCAGGCCGTGGAGCTTACCGACGGCATGCTCACCGATTCCAAGTACCATCAGTATCTTGGCAACGCCATTCCCAAGTTTAATGTGGGCTGGAGCCACAGTCTGCGCTATAAGGCTTTCGACCTGAACCTGCAGTTCACCGGTCAGTTTGGTGCCAAGATTCTCAACGAGGCACGCGCTTATTACGAGAACAACGCGGTGACTTACAACCGGCTGAAATCTGCCGCCGAGCCGCAATACGGGCAAAATGTGCTCTCGGTGGCACAGAAACAGACCTTCGTGAGCTATTACCTCGAGAATGGCAACTACCTGAAACTCTCCAACATCACATTGGGATACAACGTGCCGTTGAAGCCCAACAAGTATGTCAGCGCGCTCCGTGCCTACATCTCGGCTTCCAACTTGCTCACGCTGACGGGCTATGACGGGCTGGATCCTGAGCTTTCCAATGCCGACCCGAGATACTCGGGCATCGACTGGCGAGACAAGTATCCCTCCGTTCGCTCTGTTACCTTTGGAATGAATGTCACCTTCTAAACTTATCACCACTATGAAATCTAAAATCAATCATATCTTGGTCGCGGGTGTCATTGGCACCGTAGGACTTGGTCTCACGGCTTGCACCGACCTCGACGAGACCATTTACCAGAATATAGCCTCCGAAACACACGTCATGTCCGAATCGGAACTCGAGGCCACCATCGCACCCGTGTACAGTTCGTTGCGCTCGGTTTACTGGGGCTGGTTTGGCATGTCAGACATCATGGACATGAGTTCCGACGTATGGGGAGTGCCCAATCGTATCGGCATCGGGTGGGGAGACCTCTATATTCCCATGCACAAGCACGAGTTCAACTCAGAGATGGGATTCTTCGACGTGAACTGGAATAACAACTATGCCGGCGTGAATGCCTGCAACAAGATACTGGCCAACGAGGCCATTACGGCCAATGCCGACATCGTGGCGCAGGTGCGAGCCTATCGGGCGTTGTACTATTATAACCTCTTCGACCTTTTCCGCAACATCCCTCTCGACACCACTTTCGTGCATGAGAAAGGCTGGCTGCCCGATCAGGCCGACCCGAAGGCGACCTTCGATTGGCTCGAGCAGGAACTCAAGGCGGTCGTAGACCAGTGTCCCACCAAGGTAGAGATGGGCAAGATCAACAAGTATGCCGTGCACATGTTGCTGGCCAAGCTCTATCTCAACCATAACGCGTGGTTCCACGACGATAGTGACAAGTCGTGGTATGGCAAGTGCATCGACGAGATCAACGAGGTGCTCAAAGGCCCGTTTGCCCTTGCCGCCACCTACAGTGCCAATTTCATGGAAGACATCTCGCAGTCGCCCGAGGTCATTTTCGGCATTCCTTTCGAGAACAAGTACGCCGGTGGCAACTATATGGCCAACCTTTGGCAACACAATGCCGGCCGCGCTCGCTGGAATTTCTCGGGCTGGGCCACGGGCGGCGGTGTGGTATTCCCGCAGTTTCTTGATATCTATGAGGCGGGCGACACACGCTATGACGTGACATGGACGGGCGGACAGCAGTATGCGATGGATGGCAGTGCCATCCTCGTCGACGGCGAGCCGCTGGTCTATACCCGCGAGCTTCACAGCATAGACAATCCCGGTTGCTATCCCTTCGAGAGCGAGCGACTCATCAAATACGAGATCAAGAGCGGCGACTTCGGCACGAGCTACGACGACGTGCCTTATTTCCGGTTGGCCGACGCCTACTATATGAAGGCCGAATGCTTGCTGCGTCTTGGCGGATACAATGGCGAGACCGAAGACGACGCGGCCAAACTGGTGACCGCCGTGCGCATGCGTGCGTTCAACAATGATGTCTCTAAGGCCACGGTCACTGCCGCGCGGCTCAAGGGCGGAAGCCGTTACGACTACGGCCATCGCGAGAACACGGCCAAGCAAGGCGAGCCAGATCAGTGGGTCATCACCCACGAGGGTGGCGACGATATAGAGTTGGGTGGCTTGCTCGACGAGTATGCCAAGGAGTTTGTAGGTGAGGCTCATCGTCGCGATGTACTCATCCGGTTCAACATCAAGGGCACCAGCATGAACGTCTACTGCGGCAAGTCATGGTTCTGCAAGGACGCCGAGGCCGACCGCCACAGCGACCTCTTCCCCATTCCCAAGGTTGCTCTCGATGGCAATAGCAAGCTCAAGCAGAATCCCGGCTATGGCTCTTGAGACTCATCACAGGTGTAACCATTCAAAAAACGCATCATCATGAAAAAGAATATTATATATATCGTCATGGCCTGTACGCTGACAGGCTTTTCAGCATGTAGCGGCGACTATGAGGATGCCTCTCAGAAGCATGTCTATACAGAGTCCGAGTCGCCCTATCTGCGCACCGATGCAGAGGCCACCGTGCCGCTCACGGCCGAGTTTCGCAAAGGCCACGTCACGGCGGTGACGGTCAACCTCGACGACTACGCCGAGCTTATCAGGTCTAAGCTCGGCATGAGTATCGACGAGATGGTGGCCGGCGTGGGCACGGGCAAGGTGGTGTTCTACAACATCAATGTCAATAGGGGCGTGTGGGACAAGACTGCTCCGACCAAAGGCACCACAGGATGGTATTACGACAAAAGCGGCATCGTGACCTCTGCTGACGGGCAGGCCGGTTCGGTAGAGCTTCATGCCGACAGCAAGACGCTCGAACTGCTCGTTCCCGCGCAGTCGGCGGCGGGCGTGACCTTTGCCGTGAACGTGGGATTTGCCGTGAACAGCGGACAGAACTACGACCGGTACATCCGCTTTAACATCCAGTTCCTCGTCTCCGACCCCAGTCTTGCCACGCCCATCTTCACCATTCCTTCGGGCGACTACGCTTCTTTCGAGATACCTTTTGCCGATTATCAGGAGGCCATTGAAACCTGCATGGGCATGACGTTGAAGGAGTTTAATGCCGCGGTGCAGTCGACCGATGGCGATATCGCCCTGTATATGGTCGATGAATCCGGCCGATGGCTCACCGACAAGGCCTATACCGCCAACGGCTTGGGCTATTGGTGCGACGGCAATGGCACTCCGCGTGGATGGGGTGATGGCTGTGTCTACTATGTCGAGACTCACGATGGCACGGTGGGTGTGGGCCGTTACCCGGGCATCGCGTCGGGCACGCAAAAGACCGTTCACTTTGTTTATGCCAGCAAGAGCGACCCCACGAAGTATTTTGAGTTTGTCTGCACTGCCACGTTTGAGTAATCATCGGCAGTGTGCCAAGCAATTCTCGCGGTTGCTGAATTGCCGTGATCATCAGGCCGTATCAACGATTGTTGGTGCGGCTTTATGGTGTTTGGTGGGCGAGAGCCGCTTGGCCGGCCGGCGCGCCGGGCCTGTCGATATCGTGCCGGCGGAGCGATGGTCATGGCTCCGGTGCATGGAATGCACCGGAAATGACTGATGAAAGAAACTGACAAAACTTTTCTGTGTAGACCAAAAATCGTGAGTAGCGCTCCGTAGACGCGAAAACAGAGCCTCAAACCGGTGCTGATACAAATGCCGTAAATCGGTGCTTATCGCGGGGTATGGGTATTATTGCCTTGCGAAAGCTATCCAATCGTCACGCGAATGGATAGCTTTCGCAAGACGATTACTATCTTTTCGCACGACGAAAAAGCCCTTATTTCATCGAGAAAATCTCGGATAAAGAGACGAAAACGCCCGTTTTCGCCACTGAACTCCCATTTTTTTTGAAAACAAGAGGATGTGGTCCCGATGAAATGGGGCATTATCCGGACCGAAAAGGCACTTTGGCGTGCCTGCCTCCCGCTCTCGTTTGCCGGAAGGGTGCGCCCGGAGAACTCAAAAATGGTATATAAATCTTTACACCACATCCTTTTTCCGACATATTGCCACCCTCCGTTTTCTCAATCGGCACAGGTCATCCGAGGGTTTCGTTGGCGACAAATTCCGGAAAAAGCGGGGTAGGGCGGTCAGTGGCGGCAGCCCTGTTTTCAGGGTCATGGGGCAGGTGTGGCATCCTGCATCCTGTCGGTCGCCGCCTCTGCCGCGTGATAAGACGATCGCACCAGCGGTCCGCTCTCCACGTGGCTGAAGCCCTTGGCCAGTGCCGTGCGCTTGTACTCGGCAAATGTCTCGGGCGCGATGTACGCCGCCACGGGCAGGTGTGCCGCCGTGGGCTGCAGATATTGACCGATGGTGAGTCGCCGGCAGCCCGTGGCAAGAATATCGTCCATGAGCGTCTCCACCTCCTCGCGGCTCTCGCCCAAGCCTACCATGAACCCCGTTTTGGCCTCCATGCCCTGCGCGGCGATGATGCGGAGCACCTCCAAGCTGCGGTCATAGCACGCCACGCTGCGCACCGATGGCGTGAGTCGGCGCACCGTCTCCATGTTGTGTCCCACCACGTCGGGGCGGGTGTCTGTCACCTTTGTGATGAGGTCTTCACGCCCCATGAAGTCGGGTATGAGCAGTTCGACGCGCGTCTCGGGGCACAATGCCCTGATGGCCGTCACCGTCTGCACCCAGTGGTCGGCCCCGTAGTCGGGCAGGTCGTCGCGGTCTACCGACGTGATGACGGCATATCGCAGTGCCAAGGCCTTGACGGTTTGTGCCACCCGGCGCGGCTCGTCGGCGTCGAGAGCTTGCGGCCTGCCCGTGGGTGTGTTGCAGAACCGGCACCGCCGGGTACAGATACTGCCTCCGATCATGAGCGTGGCCGTTCGCGCCGCCCAGCATTCGGCGCGGTTGGGACACATGCCCTCCGTGCAGATGGTGTTCATGCGGTGCCGGTTCAGGATGTCGGCGGTGCCTCCCGACTTGCTTCGGGTGGTGAGTTGCGTCTTCAGCCATTCGGGCTTCATCACGTGCGGTCGCCGGCCGAAGAGCAGCCTCAGCAGCGCGTGCGGCTCCAGTCCGCGGATGACACGCCCCGGCTCGATGTCTGCCAGTCGTTCCTCCACGGCCTCACGGGTAAACGGTATGCCTCGCAACGGAGCGATGAGGTCGTGGTCCAAGTCGCCCAAGAGAAAATAATCGCCCATGAGGTCGAGGTCTACGATGCTGCCGTTTCTCAGGTCTATGTGCGCTTCGATGGTGCCCACGCCGCTCAGTCGGCGTCGCCTTGTCTCGGTGTACTTGGGATTTTTGCCATAGACAAACCCGGGTGCCGACAGCTCTTGTCGGATGAGCGCTATGGCTTGCATGTCGGCATGGGTGAGCTTGAGCGTGGCCTCGCCACACATATATTGACGCGTGTATTGCATGAAATCGTCGATGTGGAGCTGTGTCAGCGGTGCGATGTTGTTCACGCGCTGGCTCACCGAGGCCACCCCTTTGCTCCGCAACTTCTCATGCGAGGGCGTGAGGGCTTGCGAGAGATGGTCGAGGCGGGTGTCGAAGAGCAGCGAGTTGTGGAGCACGCTGCGCCGCTTCATGGCGTAGAACGCGCTTCCCGCCACCTTGCGGCCATCGACGAGAATATCGTTGCGTCCCGAGAGCGTGGCATCGATGTGCAGGCTTTGCAGCAGGTCGGCCACGCGTTGCATATAGTCGGTAAAGGCGAAGCTCACGTTCTCGGCCGAGGAGATGTATGAGAACTGCAGGCATCCCAAGTCGGAATAGATACATCCGCCACC
>DBQL01000139.1:8065-8341 GCA_002305235.1 Prevotella sp. UBA1395
ACGCGCCACACCATGAAACAGTCGTCGTCGGTATAGTGTCGGGCCACATATTCCTCTACGGCAAAGTAGAAAGGCAGCGGTCGGATGATGTCGGGTTGGGGGATGAGGATATATTTCATAGTGATGGGTTTAGGTTTACGATGTTGCAAATATACCAAAATATCAATATCGACAGGCAGGAAACGACAAATCTTTTTCAAAAAAACCGTCGCTGCCGCCGTGTGCCCGTGTGCCCGTGTGCGAAAATCCGGAATTATTGAAAATGTATTGTCGCGG
>DBQL01000176.1:0-2963 GCA_002305235.1 Prevotella sp. UBA1395
ACGGTTAACCGTGTAAATGCGCTTGTGTGTAGGCAATGGAATCGGGCCGCTCACGATAGCTCCCGTTGCCTTTACAGCCTTTACGATTTGCTCTGCTGACTTGTCTACCAACTGATGGTCGTAGCTCTTCAGCTTGATACGAATTTTTTGACTCATGTCTTTACTTTTATTTGTATGTTATAGTATAAAAGATCGGAAGGTATGCTGCTTAAGAGTCGTTCGCTAAGCAGCACCTTTCCAACCCGTCTTCTTACTTCTTGAGTTCCTCAAGCACCTGATCGGCCAACGACTGAGACAACGGTGCGTGATGATCATACTCCATAGAGCTGGTAGCACGACCAGAAGTGATGGTACGCAATGCAGTCACATAACCAAACATCTCTGACAGCGGAACCATTGCCTTGACAATACGTGCACCGCTACGTGCCTCATCCATGCCCTGAACCATACCGCGACGCTTGTTCAAGTCGCCAATCACGTCACCCATGTTCTCTTCAGGAGTAACAACCTCTACCTTCATGATAGGCTCCATCAGAACAGGACCTGCCTTCTGGCAAACGTTCTTGAACGCTGCATGAGCAGCAAGCTCGAACGAAAGCTGGTCAGAGTCTACCGGGTGGAAGCTACCGTCAACGAGAGTCACCTTCATGTCAGTCATGGGGAAACCACCAAGCACACCGGCTTTCAGGCAGTCTTTGAAACCCTTCTGCACAGCGGGGATAAATTCCTTGGGCACATTACCGCCCTTCACCTCGTTGACAAACTGCAGGTCATCCTCCTTGTAATCCTCATCCTTCGGACCGATGTTCACGATAATGTCAGCAAACTTACCGCGACCACCACTCTGCTTCTTGTAAACCTCACGCCAGCCATCGACAGTCTTGGTAATGGCCTCTTTGTAGTTCACCTGAGGCTTACCTTGATTACATTCTACCTTGAACTCGCGCTTCAAACGGTCAATGATAATATCGAGGTGAAGCTCACCCATACCCGAGATAATGGTCTGACCACTCTGCTCGTCTGTATGTACGGTAAACGTGGGATCTTCCTCTGCAAGTTTGGCAAGACCGTTGTCCAATTTGGCAACGTCGGCCTGGCTCTTAGGCTCTACGGCAATAGAGATCACCGTATCGGGGAATGTCATAGACTCCAGCACGATGGGGTGAGCTTCATCACAGAGTGTATCGCCGGTACGAATATCCTTAAAGCCGACACCTGCGCCGATATCACCGGCATCGATGGTCTCCATCGGAATTTCCTGATGAGAGTTCATTTGGAACAATCGGCTGATACGCTCTCGCTTACCAGAACGAGGATTGTAAACATACGAACCGGCCTCAACCTTACCCGAGTACACACGGAAGTATACCAAGCGACCCATGAATGGGTCTGTGGCAATCTTGAATGCAAGAGCAGAAGTTGGCTCATTCTCATCCGGCTTACGGTCTTCTTCCTCATCAGTATCAGGATTCACACCTATGATGGCAGGAGTATCCTTGGGAGAGGGCAAGAATGCGCAAATATAGTCAAGCAGAGGCTGAACGCCCTTGTTCTTATAAGAAGAACCGAGCAATACAGGGCAGCACTCCATAGAGACACAGCCTTTACGGATAGCATTCATCAGCTCCTCCTCGGTGATGGTCTCAGGAGCCTCAAGATACTTCTCCATCAAATCATCATCAAAGTTAGCAGCTGCCTCGAGCAGTTTCTCGCGCCACTCCTCAGCCTCATCAGCCAAATCGGCGGGTATATCCTCGACGTCATACTCTGCGCCCATAGTTTCATCATGCCACAGAATAGCCTTCATCTTGATGAGATCGACCACACCCTTGAAATTCTCCTCAGCACCGATAGGAATCTGAATAGCAACCGGGTTGGCACCCAGCACGTCCTTCATCTGCTGTACAGTCTCGAAGAAGTCGGCGCCCGAGCGGTCCATCTTGTTGACATATCCCACGCGGGGCACATTATATTTGTCAGCCTGACGCCACACGGTCTCACTCTGGGGCTGCACACCGTCAGCTGCCGAGTACGTAGCCACGGCACCGTCGAGCACACGGAGCGAACGCTCCACCTCAGCGGTAAAGTCTACGTGACCCGGAGTATCGATCAAGTTAATCTTGAACGACTTACCGTTCCAGTTCCAAT
This sequence comes from Prevotella sp. UBA1395, assembly GCA_002305235.1. GTDB lineage: Bacteria > Bacteroidota > Bacteroidia > Bacteroidales > Bacteroidaceae > Prevotella. The sequence goes on from DBQL01000176.1 coordinate 2,149, forward strand.
TACATGTTGTAGCAGCAGAAGTAATCGTAATACCACGCTCCTGCTCCTGAGCCATCCAGTCCATTGTGGCCGCACCATCGTGTACCTCACCAATCTTATGAGTCTTACCTGTATAGAACAGAATACGCTCTGATGTCGTTGTCTTACCGGCATCGATATGAGCCATAATACCGATGTTACGAGTCAGCTGTAAATCGCGATTTGCCATTTTGTTATTATCCTTTTAGAAGTGTCTTAGTTAGAATCTGAAGTGAGCGAATGCACGGTTAGCCTCAGCCATACGGTGCATATCTTCCTTACGCTTGAAGGCACCACCCTGATTGTTATAGGCATCCATAATCTCGGCAGCCAACTTATCAGCCATACTCTTGCCACCACGCTTGCGGGCAAAGGCAATCATATTCTTCATTGACACACTTTCCTTACGGTCTGCACGGATTTCCGTGGGAACTTGGAAAGTAGCACCACCGATACGGCGGCTCTTCACCTCTACCAACGGAGTAATGTTATCAAGGGCCTGCTTCCAAATCTCAAGGGGAGACTTCTCCTCTTTCTCTGACTTGCCCTTTACGATATCAAGTGCCTTGTAGAAAATTTCGTATGAGGTATTCTTCTTGCCATCATACATCAAGTGGTTCACGAACTTTGAGACCTTTTGGTCACCGAAAACAGGATCCGGAAGGATCACACGCTTCTTTGGTTTTGCTTTTCTCATTTTGTAAAAAATAAAATTCTGCTTGGGGCTGTCATCTTGACGTTCTTCAACGCTCACACCTGAGCATTTACTCAACCTGTTTTAACTTCTCCAGCAAAAC
>DBQL01000176.1:3053-4478 GCA_002305235.1 Prevotella sp. UBA1395
ACGATATGATAACGCACACCGGGAAGATCCTTCACACGACCACCACGAACCAAAACGATAGAGTGCTCCTGCAGGTTATGACCCTCTCCGGGAATGTAGGAGTTCACCTCTTTTTGGTTTGTCAAACGAACACGGGCAACCTTACGCATTGCCGAATTAGGCTTTTTGGGCGTTGTGGTATAAACACGAACACACACGCCACGACGCTGAGGACATCCGTCCAAAGCCGGCGACTTGCTCTTGTCTGCAAGAACGCTTCTGCCTTTACGTACCAATTGTTGAATTGTTGGCATAATTTTACTTTTTTAATTTATATATTTATTTTGTTTATAATCAATGCCTTACGGGAACACACATACCACATCCATCAAAAGGTACGTATACAATACACCCGTTTCGGGGTGCAAAGGTACAAATATTAATTCAAAACTCCTACATAATTAAAAGGCAAATGCCGCCTTCGGTTTTTGTTTTATTCTTTTTTAACTTTTACTAACAAATATTTTAGACAGGCATCTCTCTTGCTCAATGACGATAAGCATCTTTAAAAAAACAATAGACAAATGGATAGTCGAATATAACTAAACCAAGTTTTACCAGAGAGACCTATACCAAGATAATCTCTTCCACTTAATATATTATACCACCGTTTTTGAACAGAGAACTTAACCAATGTCATTTCACCAAATATCAACCAATTTCTCACACCTCATAGCTCGCCCATCGAGAGTGAGACCCTCGGCATACACTCGCAGCTGTTTACATGTAGAATTATTATAAAACTCCACCGTGGCATTGCCCTGAGCATCCGTCTTCACAAGCGGATTCCAATAAAGCGTTCGGCGATAATCCTCCGAAGGATGATTCACGGCATAGTCTGGCACGGCAAAAGAGCGAGGATAGTCGTAGCCGTGCACTTTGGTGTAACGCATGTCGGGACTTTCATTGGCAATAGGCGTTTTGCCATCCTCGTATGGCACGACACACCAAATCATGGAGGGCACACGTTCTCCCTGTTTGAACATACCGGAATAAGTCGTCCACCCGGTTCCACCCATTTGGTAATCGAGACCTTGCATCTCTGCCGGCCTGTTGGCATAACTGAAATAGTCGCAAAACTCCCTGTCCATGCGTATGACCAACTCTTTATACTTTCCCTCGAATTTAAAGAGCGGGGCATCCTGCAAGGAGTATTTCTTAAGAAGAGATGCGTCGTCCCTATACGGCTCATGCAGGAAGAGAACACGAGAGGCTGCCAAAGGGAAGTGGTAATGCATGATGGCCTCCATCGCCACACTATAATAGTTCTCTCCCGTCACATAACACGTTGCCGCTTCTTCGAGATGGTCTATCTGCCGCTCCATCTCTTCCAGCAGGTCAATGCGACGCAGACTTCGGAAAAGTGGAATCCGGCCGTAGTCTTGT
>DBQL01000176.1:4485-5663 GCA_002305235.1 Prevotella sp. UBA1395
TTCCAACAGATGGGCTGTGCGAAAGAAGGCCATAGTCTGCCTGACCATATTTCTTAGGCTTGGGACTAAACCATTTGTCCATGCGTATGGCACTCGCATCATCAATGTTATACCGGTAGCGCAACCGGGCCACCCCATCTCCATACACCTCGCCGAGATTATATGCAAAACGTCCCTGCTCGTTGGTGGCACAGACACCCTGCGATGCAACACCGGCATTGACAAAATCCATGAGCACATTTTCTTGGGCAACAGGCACAACCTTGTTCTCAATACCATGCTTGTAAGAATCGGCTGTCATCAGCGTTCCACGCAGAGAAATGCCGCTTTCGGGCAACATCACCTCGTCGGGATGCCTCTGCCGACTCATTCGTTCAGACAATATCCATTGCGTATTTTCAATCAGGTCTTTAGCAATATCCGCCCGATGGTTGGTTTTCACCTCGCTTGCCCCATCCCTTATTGCCAAAGAGAATGTCTGATTGGGCTCTCCATGGAAATGCAATCTCACCTTATCGAATGGTTGGACACGAGAAGTTAAACTATCAAGAGTTATTTTGACCGGTGCTTTTGCTTTGGCCTCTGTCAATAAGACTTCTCTATCCCTCTTTGTTTCCAGCTCCGCTTGCGCTCTCCTTGCATCTATCTGCTTACGGACTTTCTTCTTCATGTCCCATGCCGGTCTTGTTCGCTTGTTGATGACACGGTTTTCATAGTTTCCACCAGCCACTTGGTCAAAGATGGGTATCACTCGCGATTAGTAATTCTCCTCCCAATTACACATATATCTTGTATAAGCTCTGAGTTCAAACAGTCCAGACAGCATCGACGGCTCCAACACGATGCTGCCCGATGCCTTTCCATCTTCTATCTTGCACACCACGGTCTTGAGCACACTGCCCTCCGGTTCAAGCAGTTCCACATACAACACCTTGCTGAGCTGAGAGGGTTGGTTGCTCCTTGTGTCATTCACATAGGCTGCAAACCACATCGTCTCGCCCAAGAAATAAGCATCTTGGTCTATGTGGAGGTACACTTTCTCGTTGGCCCTGCTCGGAGTAGCACCAAGCAATGCCAGTAACACAAGAACCACCGCCGTTTTCCAGCTTTCACACATCACGCTTGGTGACAATCTACTTAAAATAAATAACTTGCTCATTTGCTTCACTATTTCTTAT
>DBQL01000206.1:0-1432 GCA_002305235.1 Prevotella sp. UBA1395
TCATGAAAAAACGCATGCAAACCGCTGACAGCATGCTTGAGCCACAGCCCGAAACCCGACATACCAATAAGACGACAAGAGCTCACAGCGACATAGACCTAACTTGAGACACAACTTTAAGAGGCTCACCTCATGATACGGGATATCGAATAAGCTCACAATTTGATCATTCGATCTCACGAAATCATAAAAAGATAGAAAGATACATCAAATTCAAAAGAAAAAATTTATTTTCCCACGTCACTCTCAACATCATGACATGAACGAAATCATTACGAAAAAACTCAGCCTCGCCAACTTCAACGACAAGGCAATCATCAATTGTCCCGAGTATCTTTCGACCTTCGAAGGCATCGCACACGACACGGTACTTGGCAAACGTTCTTACGACCTGATTATCCACTTCGTGTTTACCCTTGACGAATTCAAAAATCATCTCGAAGACATCATTGCCAACAACAGGCTGAATCCCGGCGGAGTGGTCTACTTTGCCTATCCCAAGAAGGGAAACAAGCGTTACGACCGATATATCGGGCGTGACGACTTCTTCACGGTCATCGATATGGACAACGACGGGTATGTGGGTGCATCAGACATCAAGTTCAACAAGATGGTGGCCTTGGACGATACATTTACCGTCATCGGCCTGAAACATTTGTCCGTGCGCAAACGCAACACGCAGCCCAGTCAATGTGTCAGCGCCTACACAGACCGCATACCCGAACTTGTGAATGCCCTGCAAGCCACTCCCGATGCCCTTACGCTGTTCTCTCGTCTCACGCCCGGATACCAACGCGGATGGGCGAGATATGTATATGCGGTGAAGACACCCGCCACCCAGCACAAGCATTTCGAGGAAATGATAGACATTCTTAGAAAAGGGTTACAAATCCATCGACCTATATCGGCAGGACAAATAACAACACGCGACAGCGCCACTGCCACGGTGAGCCATCGCGGTAATCAGTAACGCATCACCATACTGTCTTCCATGTCTGAAGCGAAAAAAAGGGCACGAACACCCCCCAAACAAAAACTCCTCACTACTCGTCTGAGACGGTGGTGAGGAGCTAAGCGTTATATTCCGTACTGAAACGCTCTTCCCAAAATGATAGAACGAATGGAATATTACTCCGGAAGACTGATTGCCTCCTGCGGGCACACTGCAGCGCAGCTGCCACACTCGGTGCACTCGTCGGGGTTGATAGAGTAGATATCACCCTCAGAAATTGCAGATACCGGACACTCGTCGATACATGTGCCACAAGCAACACAGTCGTCACTAATTACGTAAGCCATAATGATTTGTTGTTTTATTGTTAATAAAGTTTTTGTAAACCTCACATTCATGGGATTTAGGTATCCCACGGTTTCTACATTGCAAAGATATATACTTTATTTGAAATACCTATAAATGGTGAGCATTTTTTTT
>DBQL01000206.1:1522-6915 GCA_002305235.1 Prevotella sp. UBA1395
TTCTCTCCATGACACAGATTGTCTGCGGTCAGGAGCGCACGGTGCAAAACCGTCCCTACACCGACCTGCGACCCTTCCACTTCGGCATATTGGTGGGTACCCACCTGCAAGACCTTGAGTTGAACAATGTGGGTCCGCAGCTGATCACCGACGACCAAGGCGTGACGCGCGAATATATTGTCACCGCCGACCAAGACCGTTGGGACAACGGCTTCCACGTGGGCGTGCTGGGCGAATTTCGGATGGGCGACAATTTCCAGTTCCGACTGGCCCCGACCCTCTATTTCGGCACCCGGCACGTGTCGTTCCACAATATGGACCCTCTGGCCCCCGACTCGCTCATCTCACGCAAGCAAAACCTCAAGTCGGTGTATATCGGCTGTGCCGCCGACCTCATTTTCAGCGCACAACGGTTCAACAACCATCGCCCCTACGTGATGGTGGGCCTCAACCCGATGATCAATCTCAATGGATCCGACAACGACTACCTCAAGCTCAAGCGCTACGACTTGTTTTTCGAGGCCGGCGTGGGATGCGACTTCTACCTCCCCTTTTTCAAGTTGCGTCCCGAACTCAAATTTCTCTACGGCCTGACCAATGCCCTCGACACCGACCACGCCAACCATCTTAAGGACAAAACGATGCTGCCCTACACCAAATCGGTGAACAAGGCGCGCACCAAGATGGTGGTGCTGACCTTCTATTTTGAGTGACGACACAGGGGCAGCCTTTCGCCTACCCCACTGCCCCACTCGACTCACGTCGGTTAAAATGCCGCCGAGACTTCGGGAAAACCATCATCGACCGACAGCCCCGGCATCTTGATGGCAGATGGATTTGTCAAAAAAGAATCACGGATTTTAACATTTCAAAAATCCCGTTCTACGCAAGCCGGCACGCCGTTTTGCATTGCCACAACCACTTTGCCACCCCGATTTCTACTCCTTAATGCCCTTTTCGCCCGCCGAAAACTATCTCGACGCGTCGCGAAAAGGGCCAAAACAAATGGCGATTGCTATCTTTTCGACCCGCGAAAAGATAGCAATCGCCAATAATATTGCCCGATATCCGAGCACCATAACGACCAAAAACAGATAACCGTTTGATTATAAACAGTTTACACAGAACCTTCATTTTCACCGTATTCACGCCCCAAAGAAACCTTGGCGCGAAATAATCGAAAATGGCGAACATGTTTGTCAAAACCGTTTACGCCGATTAACACCGGGCAGGAAAGTCTCTCCCCGCATGCGAGAACCACTCGACAAGATACGCGCAAAGCGGTAAAGAATGCCCCGGGGCCACGTCATCGGTGCGTCATCGTGAGGCGCATCTCGCCCACGAAGAGAGCCATCTTCCCGTTTTGGTCTACCGGGACGGGCTTGCCGTCAAGGTTGTTCACATAGCGCAGGGTCTCAAAATAAGTATGGCTGTGGCCTCCGAGCACCAAGTCGATGCCACGCGTGTTGGCAATGAGCATCTGGTCGCCCATGCCCTTGTCTTCCCACCCCAAGTGCGAGAGACACACCACGAGGTCACAATGCTTCTTTCGCAGCAGGTCGGCGGTTTGCTGTGCGGTCTTGATGGGGTCCAAATATTCGGTATCCTCGTAGTTCTCCTTGCCCACAAGACCATCCAGCTCCGGTCCCAGTCCGAACACGCCGATCTTCAATCCGTTGCGCCTGATGATGATATATGGTTTCACGATCTTGTCCAACCCATACTGATGAAACCTGTAGTTGGCGCAGACAATGGGGAAACGGGCCATTGCAAGCACGCGTGCGAGGTTGGGCAGTCCGTAGTCAAACTCATGATTGCCTATCGTCCCGGCATCATAGCGCATGCGATTCATGAACTCCATCTCCACGTCGCCCTTGAAGAGCGTATAGTATGATGACCCTTGCGAAAAGTCGCCACTGTCGAACAGCAGCAGACCGGGGTCGGCCTTGCGCCGCTCCTCGAGCATCTGCATGCGTCGAAGGAATCCGCCCCTGCCGGCGAGCATGGTGTCGGCGAGATGCTCGCTCAACGGCGTGACGCAACTGTGCACATCATTGGTATGCAATATGACAAGTTCTTTCTGTGCCCGTGCCGCGATGGCCACCATGCACAGCACTGAAAATAGGATGATTCTGACGTTCTTCATTGCTCTACAATCTTTATTCTTCCTTCCACCTCACGGTCTACCACCTCGCCCTTGGCGGTGGCCTCTCGGAAATAACGCACTATCAGGTCGCGCACGTTGCTGTCTTTGTCCTTGGGCGAGTTCACGTCGGTGCCGCCCTTGAACGCGGTCAATTGGTCGTTGCCCTGCGCAAGATAGTCTAACGTGACCACCCTGTACGACTGCCTTTCGTCGATGGGCCTGCCGTGAACCATCGCCTTGACGAGTCGCCCGTCGTTGGTAATCTCAAGCTCAACGCCACGACTTACACCCTCGCCGCCACGCATGGCGATCTGTCTGAACAGCTCCATCACCTTGTCGCCCGAGAGGGTGAGAAAGCACACCTTGTTCTCAAAGGGTGCCACGTTGAGCACATCGCCTACACGCACATCGCCTTCCGCCAGCGCAGCACGAATGCCTCCCATGTTGTAAACGCCGAAGGCGGGCTGCTCGTTGTAGGCCTTTCCGGCCGACACAAGCACGTCACACAAGAGGTTTGAGAGTGCGCTCTCGGGTCGCCGACTCATCATATAGCGGGCCACACGACCCACCACGGGCGACATCATGCTGTCTACCTTGTGGCTGAAAGGCGCCAGATAGTTCATCGCCGCGGCATCGTGACTGCCGTCATAACGCTTGTCGATCACGATTCGCGACCGAGATATATCACTCATGACATATTGCGAGCCGCACGACACCATCGCAAGCGAGGCGACGACAAGACTCGAGACCATCATCGTTTTCTTCATATTATTTCACGCTTTATACATTGCAAATGTACGGTTTTTATCGATATACCGCAAGATTACGGCATGATTTTCTGCAAGACAAATGCCCTCGGCATCACTGCCACGCCAACGGGATTCCATGATGCCGGCGAAAAGGGGGCAAAAAAAAGACTCGACCGTGATGGCTGAGTCCTTTCTTTGGAATTTCGTCGAATGTTTCTTTATTCTCCAACAATGGTACGCTTCTCCTTGATGCGGGCAGCCTTACCGGTGAGTTTGCGCAGATAGTAAAGTTTAGCGCGACGCACTTTACCACGCTTGTTCACTTCGATACTGTCGATAGACGGTGACTCGATGGGGAAGATACGCTCCACGCCCACGGTGCCCGACATCTTACGCACGGTAAAACGTCTCTTGTCACCGTGACCGCTGATGCGGATCACGACACCACGATAAAGCTGGATGCGCTCCTTGGCACCCTCGACGATTTTGTAAGCGACAGTAACAGTGTCTCCGGCCTTGAATGCGGGGAACTGCTTGCCGGTTGCAAATGCTTCTTCAGCAACTTTAATTAAATCCATTGTTTGATCATTAAATATTGTTTGTCGTTCCAACTCAACATGGGACAAAGACTCTTCCTCCGCCCAGCGGTTAAGCCGAAAAGCGTTGCAAAGGTACTGCTTTTCGTAGGATAAATACTCATCGCAGCCCTAAAAATCTTGTTTTTTTAACATAATGAGGCCTCTTTCAAGGTGTTTCGGGCCTCACAGGTCACCATCGGCGTGTGAGAATGTCACACGGATCGATGCCGACCGCCGTCCTCCTCATAGTTGATCGAGGCATCCACGTCGCCGTGAAAGGCGTCGCGAAGGTCTTTCCAATCCTGAAAACCGGCAAACAGCGCCAAGCGGTTCAGATTCTCCACCGAGGGCTTGCGCTTGCCCGTGAGCACATCCAAGATTCTCTTCAGCGACGTGCTGCTCAAGTGAATGTGATGCTTGGACAACATCGTAGAAAGATGATCGAAATCTACTGCCAACTGATGTGGCTCCTGCTTCATCTTTTTTCCCGCTTCCATCAAAAGAAGTCTCAAGTCTCGTTTCATTTTGATAATGATGTTTCTCTACAAATTTTCGATGCAAAGTTACAAATTAATTCGCATGCAGATAAGGATTATTCCCTATAAAAACAGGGTGAAACATCATTTTAAAGCACCATCCGGGAAGTTTTGCGACCATCGCGTGAGATTTTATACCCTCAGCGCGAAAAACCCCGTCACAACGGCCTTTTTGTCTGATCTTTTGGCTACCTTTGCATAAGGATTTAATCATTCACACAAACATGAAAGAATACGCACTCAAGTACGGATGCAATCCGAACCAGAAACCTGCACGAATCTACATGGAGCAGGGTGAGCTACCCGTGGAGGTGATCAATGGCCGGGCCGGCTATATCAACTTCATGGATGCCCTGAACAGTTGGCAATTGGTCAAGGAACTGAAAGCTGCAACGGGTCTTCCCGCCGCCGCCAGTTTCAAACATGTCTCCCCGGCCGGTGCGGCCGTCGGACTGCCGTTGAGCGATACCCTCAAGAAAATCTACTTTGTCGACGATGTCGACTTTGAGCTTACGCCCTTAGCCAGTGCCTACGCCCGTGCCCGCGGCGCCGACCGTATGTGCTCGTATGGCGATTTCTGCGCGCTGAGCGATACCTGTGACGAGGCCACGGCATTGCTCATCAAGCGCGAGGTGAGCGACGGCGTCATCGCACCCGGATATACGCCCGAGGCATTGAAGATCTTGCAAGAGAAGCGTAAAGGCTCATACTGTGTCATCAAGGTAGACCCCGACTACACGCCCGAGCCCATAGAGCACAAGCAGGTGTTTGGGGTGACCTTTGAACAAGGTCGCAACGAGGTGGATCTCAACGACCCCGCACTCTTCGAAAATATCCCCACACAGAACAAAACGTTCACTCCCGAGGCACTGCGCGACCTGAAAATCGCGCTCATCACACTGAAATACACACAGAGCAACAGTGTGTGCTATGTGAAAGACGGGCAGGCTATCGGTATCGGAGCGGGTCAGCAAAGCCGCATCCACTGCACCCGACTGGCAGGAAGCAAGGCCGATGAATGGTGGATGAGACAATGCCCCAAAGTGCTCGAGCTGCCGTTCAAGGAGAATATCCGACGCGCCGACCGCGACAATACCATCAATGTGTATCTCTCCGAAGAGGCCGACGATGTGTTGCGCGATGGAGCATGGCAGCAGTTCTTTACCCGTCAGCCCGAGCCTTTCACCCGTGAGGAGCAGAAAGCGTGGATCGCACAAAACACCAAAGTGGCTCTCGGGTCGGACGCTTTCTTCCCCTTCGGCGACAATATCGAGCGTGCTCACAAGAGCGGAGTGGAGTATATCGCGCAGGCCGGAGGCAGCATCCGTGACGATCACGTGATAGACACCTGTGATAAATACGGCATCGCAATGGCATTCACGGG
>DBQL01000206.1:7029-7438 GCA_002305235.1 Prevotella sp. UBA1395
TTTTACCCTCATGCATTCCCATTTCAAGCTTTTACCTTTTTACTTTTCCATCTTTGCCTTTTTACTCTTTTACCTTTTTGTCTTTTTCCCCTTTTACCCTTTTTACCCTTACATTATGGATGATTTTGACAAGATATTAGAAGGCGGAATCACTTTCAAGGGAGCACCGAAAGGTGGTCCCAAAGAGGAGAAAGTGAAGACCAAAGCCAAGAAAAAGAAGTATATCACCGGTGCGCACGGCTCCGGTTCGGCCAAGCAGAAAGCGAAATATCGCGCGCAGAGGGCCAACAGGAAGTCGCAAAAGAAATAAGCGCGAAGGCAAACCAAGGCTAAGCCCCCACACCGTTCACGTCTCGATATGTCGGGATGGGAACGGTGTGGGGGCTTTTATGAATATCGGAATCAGGAT
>DBQL01000143.1 GCA_002305235.1 Prevotella sp. UBA1395
AAACTCCCATCAATAATAGGGCCAAAGCGTTTGCCACAAGTGATTTATTCATAAAACTGTTCTTAAAATTTGCATTTTTTCGTTTGATGTAATTCATGGAATAAAAGTTTATTTGGTGTCAGAATATTAATAAAAATTTGGGGAAATATCACATTTTGTAACATTTCCCCCGGTATGGTAACTATTTGTCGGTATCAGGAGAAATCGCGAAGTCGGGCGATATATTTCCCCAAGATGTCAAATTCGAGGTTGACCACGCTCCCCACCTTGATATCCCTGAAATTGGTATTCTCACGTGTATAGGGAATGATGGCGACCTTGAAGCTGTTGTCTGTCGGCTCGCACACGGTGAGTGAGACGCCGTTTACCGTCACCGACCCTTTGTCTACGGTGAAATATCCGCGCTTGGCCATCGTCTTGTCCAACGCATATTCAAAGGTGAAATAGGTAGACCCGTCGGCATCATCCATCGCCGTACATGTGGCAGTCTCATCCACATGCCCCTGCACGATATGGCCGTCGAGCCGTCCGTTCATCATCATCGAGCGCTCCACGTTCACCCGATCGCCCACCTTAAGCAGTCCGAGGTTCGACCGGTCGAGCGTTTCCCGCATGGCAGTGGTGGTGTATGTATCGCCGTCGATGCTCACCACGGTGAGGCACACCCCGTTATGGGCAATGCTTTGGTCTATCTTGAGCTGGTCGACAAAAGAGCATTTCAGTGTAAAATCGATATTTTCCTGATACCTGTTGATGGCCACTATCGTAGCCATCTCTTCTACAATTCCGCTAAACATCTTGGTTTCTTGTTAATATTTTGGCCTTGCCCGCATCCCCTGCCCCGCAGGAGACCACGACAAGGCGGATTGATACTTAAAAGGAGAACTGAGGTTTAGAATGTCATTCCTTACTCAATTCTCCATGATGAAAAAGGGGATCATAACGATGATGTGATGAAAACTCCAGCTTAAAAAGTTGTGAGAGCTCTCCGTCTTTGTAATCCACCGGCACAAGGCTTAGTCGACATGCGATTTATGTGGCCCGCCATTAACAAGAGAAGCATTCTCTGTTTTCAATGTAATTTGATGAGTATCCCGATCGAATCGATACAACCCCCCAAAAATTTTCTCCTTTAATCTGATGCAAATATACGGCTTTCATTTTATTCCGCCAAATAAATCAAAGGATTTTAACATGCAATATCGAGACACTAATGCCGTTTGAAAATAAAAAAGCCCATGCGTATCCTCTTGCTTCTTTTATGCACACTCCTCGCCATTCCGTCGTCGGCCCAGTTCCAAGTCACCGTGAACAGGCAGCATGCCTTCCCCCGTTCCATCCCGGCAGGCGATTACAGCGGCATCGCATGGATGGGCGGCAACCGCTATGCGGTGGTGAGTGACAAAGAGAAGGAGGGCGGATTTTATATCTGGGAAATCAATGTCGACACGCTTTCGGGAGAGATTCGGTCGGCTCGCAACCTCGGGTTTCACTCTGCCGGGCATCCCGGGCGCGACGAAGAAGACATTATCTATATTCCCCATACCAACCGACTATGGATTGTGGGCGAGGCCGACAACCGCATCTTGGAATACGATACCGACGGGAACCGCACGTCGCGGGAACTTGAGCTGCCCGTGAAATTCAGACACCTGCCCGCCAACCAAGGCCTCGAGGCGCTGACCTACAACCCCCATACCAACACCATTTGGACGTGTAACGAGAGCGACAGCATCCTCATCCAGTCATACGACTCGCTGTATCGGCCCGCACAGGCCTTTGCCTACCGTCTCGATGCGCCCCGTGGCAAGGCTCGCAAGTCGTTGCATTATGCCCACGGCATAGGCACGCTGTGTGCCCTCGACGACGGGTCGCTGCTGGTCTTGGAGCGCGAGTTTCGCGTGCCGCACGCCAAGATTGGCGCGTCTGTGCGCTGCAAGCTCTACCGGTTTGTGCCGGGCGAACATCGCAAGACGCTCATGGCCCAATGGAAAACCTCGCTCACGCTTCTCAAGCGAAACCTCGCCAACTATGAAGGTTCATGCCTCGGACCACGCCTTGCCGACGGCTCGAGGGTCATGATTCTTGTGGCCGACTCTCAACATCAGTATGCCGGGGTGCTGAAAGATCGGCTGAGGACTCTGAAGCTGAAGACGGAATAGCCCCGGGACGCTCTGCCGCCGACCTGTTGCTGACGGGGCGCAGCCTCTCATATTCATCAAAACTATAACGCCTTCCTACTAATATTGTGATAAACAATGATATAAACGACGCACTCATTATCATGACGAAAAACACGATTTGCAATCCAATTGCGGTGATCGCGTCGACACCTCCCCATATCAACACGAGCATGACGAGCGGAGAAGACGAGACAACCAAGCCCGACATCTGTTTCATCATGGGCGTGAGGGCAGCTTGAAAACTACGCCTCACAAAGTAATGCACCGCCTCGCGATGGGTGCTTCCGTTGCCCAAGAGGTAATAATACAACTGGTTGTGATGCTTCAACCCCATGTAATAGGTGTGTAGCGCACGGGCATTGAGGCTGATGATTCCACCTGTGAGCAGTCCGAAAACGGGGATGAAAAGCCGAGTGTCAAACGGGTTTTTCGCACCCAAAACCAAGAAAACCATATACAATCCCACCACAAACACGGCGGCAAACACTCCCGAGGCCACCGGCACCAGCAGTCGCGACACCCGCAGTTTGGCCTGTCTGATGGTGCAAACGGTACTCACGCCTACCATCACAACACCCGAAAGCATGTTGACCCACACATTGTTCCAACGCATGAGAATATATGTGCCCAAGCCCGTAAGCACCACCATGCCTAACATATAGCCTACCGCAAGCAGGAGTTTTCGCATGCGGTGAAGTTCCAGCACGTAAATGATATAGACCGGGACAGCCAGCAGAAGCATGCCCAAGACGAAGCGAAGAACAGTCAATTCCATCGTTCAGAGTTTTATAAGTTTATCGCAGGGCATCGACTGATGCTCGCAGGTGTAAAGCACTTCTGCCCCGTTCTGCGCCAGCTCATGCACGAAACGATATACGTTCTCGCTATCGGGGAGACTGTCTATCAGTATGATGGGGCGACGTGTTAAAGGTAAAAGTGAGATAAGTATGGTTTGCAGTTGCTCGACTTCAAGCTCGCTCAACATGCGGTCGTAGAGCGCCGGCGGCAGGTTCAGCTTCTGCCATTGTGTCAAGACAGCCTCCTTGCCGGTCTTCGATGCACGGTTTATCTCTAATGCCGACACGGTGTCGCAAAGTTCAGACACCCGCATGGCATTGTCGGGCAGTCGTTGTGGCACGTAGGCGATGAGCCTGCGCAGATAGCTTGCCGACCCGGTGCCCACCTGTTCGCCATCAATGGTGATGAATCCATCGGCCACAGGCGCAAGTCCCATGACTGCCATCAGGAGCCGGCTCTTGCCACATCCGCGCGCTCCGCAGACACACACCATCTCACCCTGCTCCATGATGACGGAGACAGGCTGTGACATCCGGTCGTGGCCGAGAGCCATTTTCACGTTCTTGAATTCGAGCATACACCCTTTTTGGAGCAAAATTAGGCAAAATAATCGAAAAACAACCCACGAAAATCAAAAAAGAACAACAGAAAGACCATACGTCCAAACAAAACGATTGCACACGCCCGACCCATGCTCCGAAATAAAGATGGAATCAAGATGAAATAACGATGAAACAAATTAACAAACCTGCCGGAACAGCCATTTCTGCGGCCCCCGTCGGTCAACAGGAAGAAAATCGGGCGAAAAAAAGCGATTTTTATCCCGCTGATAATCACCAACTTGTAATTTATTGACATTTCATGGTTTTGCGATGAGATAGTAAACGCGTTGCGATTACTATCTAATCGCATGACGAAAAGATAGTTATCGTCTCGCAATAAAAGTTTGATTTCAAGAAAAATGACTATGCCTAAATTTACTTTACACGTTTTGGTTTGTTGTTACTGAATTGGTTTACATATTTTTTACTTGCTTC
>DBQL01000200.1:0-1437 GCA_002305235.1 Prevotella sp. UBA1395
CATCGTCGGCGCACGATACCAAGAAGAGCGTGGCGAGGCAAAGGGCGATGATGTGATAAATTTGAACAGGTTTTATGGTGAGTGTTAAATAGTCTTTGAACGTTATGATGTATGTATCGGCAAAAATAGCAGAATTTTGTCGACGGTCCGGTAGTATCGGTTTAATTATTGTTATGAGCCGGCATGGTCGGCCGCGTGCCCTCGGACAGTCATTTGTCGGGATTATGTCCGAGGAAATGCAAGGCCTTTTCCACCGACCCGTGGGCCAAGAGCAGTCGGCGGGCACGGTCGTAGTCGATGTGCAGCGCGTCGACCAGCATTCGCGTGCCGCGGTCGATGAGCTTGTCGTTGGTGAGTTGCATGTTGACCATGCGGTTGCCTTCCACCCGTCCGAGGCATATCATCACCGTGGTAGAGAGCATGTTGAGGATCATCTTTTGGCCCGTGCCCGACTTCATCCGTGATGATCCGGTGACAAATTCGGGTCCGACGACCATCTCTATGGGCACGTCAGACACCGTCGACAGGGGCGAATCGGGATTGCTCGTGATACATGCTGTGAGTATTCCGTGTTGCCGACAGGTGCGTAGCGCGCTGACCACATAGGGCGTGGTGCCCGAGGCCGCGATGCCTATCACGGTGTCTTTCTCGTCGATGTGATGGGCCTTGAGGTCTATCCAGCCTTGGCTCTCGTCGTCCTCGGCATGCTCGACGGCCGTCCGGAGCACCTTGTCGCCGCCGGCGATGATGGCGGTGACAAGGGCAGGCGATACGCCGTAGGTGGTGGGTAGCTCCGAAGCGTCGAGCACGCCGAGCCTCCCACTGGTGCCCGCACCGATGTAAAACAGTCGGCCGCCATGTTTCAGGCGCGGCACGATGAGGCT
Source organism: Prevotella sp. UBA1395 (assembly GCA_002305235.1). GTDB lineage: Bacteria > Bacteroidota > Bacteroidia > Bacteroidales > Bacteroidaceae > Prevotella. The sequence continues at coordinate 885 of DBQL01000200.1, forward strand.
TACCAGTCGCTCGATCTGCGGGATACATCGTTCCACGGCATCGGCCACGCGGTGGTCTTCGGTATTGATGTCGGTGAGAAGCTCGCGTACCGATTTCTTCTCGAGATTGTCATAAAGTGACGGTTGTTCGGTGATTTTGGTCAACATCCTTATTCCTCCTTCTATGGTATCATGCTTGTTTTGCGGTGTGGTATTCCACCAGTCCGTCCATCGGGGCCTTGATGATTCGGCCCAGATGCAGGCCTTCTTCCAGCATGACGGTTTGCAGCGGCTCACTGAAATACCGGGCTACAGACCCGTTGAATCCCACCGGCAGTGTCTTCCAGCCCTCATATTGCATCACATTGCGTCGGAAGAAGCGTCGGAAGCCGTCTTTCACCAGTTCGAGAATGGCAGGTTCGTGGAGGTTTTCACTGAGAAACGGCGCGAAACCCGCGAGGAACCGGTTGGGCAGTTTTTGCCGATACACCCGCTCGATGATCTCGGCGGCGGTGAGATGGTATTTCTCATTAAACCGGTCGACGATGTGTTGCGGCAGCTGATGCTTGAGGAT
>DBQL01000200.1:1494-6317 GCA_002305235.1 Prevotella sp. UBA1395
CCCGTACCGAGTATGCAGGCTATGCCCGGACGGTGTCCGCAGATGCTCCGGGCGGCCCCGAGCATGTCCGATGCCACCTCGCACGGGCCGTCGATGGTGAGGCATTGGCGCAGGGCATGCGCCACGACGGGCTGCTTTTCGGGTGTGCAGCCGGCACCGTAGAAATACAAGGCACCCACGGCTGTGACACCTAAGTGGGGCAGCAGCGCCTCTTTCATCTCGCCGACCATGTCTTCTTCGGTCATCTGAAAGGGGTTCATGCCCTTGGTCTGTATGTTACAGGCCACTCGTCCGTGTTCGATCAGGCACCAGTCTGTCTTCGTGGAGCCGCTGTCGGCGATAAGTATGCTGTCATGTCGCGATGCCTGTGAGGTGTGCATGGCATTGTAGTTTTCTTGTGTATTCATTGTGATGGTGTATGCATTGCTCATGGGTGACAGTGGTCTCATCCATGAAAGGGTTACTATGATTGACGTATGATATGAGGTTCTCCACCTTTTCGGTATGGCGGCGGCCGTTGCCGGGCCGGGTCGTTCGCGGTTTATGTCGCGTTTTCCGCGCCCGAGTGTTTCTTGCCGTAGGTTGCGTCGACACGGCGGCGCACCAGCATGGTCATCACCACCGTGGCGATACAGCAGAGCATGACAATCCAGAAGAACCACTCATAGCCCACCATCTCTTGCAGATAGCCGGCAAACATTCCCGGAATCATCATGCTCAGGGCCATGAATGCCGTGCAGATGGCATAGTGGGCCGTGACAAACTCGCCCTCGGAGAAATACATCATGTAGAGCATATAGGCCGTGAAGCCGAAGCCATAGCCAAACTGTTCGATGGCCACGCAGCCGGAAATGGTGACCAAACTCGTGGGATGGGCGATGCTCAGATAGACAAACGTGAGGCAGGGCAGGGTGATACAGGCAGCCATTGGCCACAGCGATTTGCGCAGTCCCCATCGCGACGCGGCTATGCCACCGATGATTCCGCCCACCGTCAGTGCCAGCACTCCGATGGTTCCATAGACAATTCCCACTTGGTCGGTGTCGAGACCGAGTCCGCCATCGGTCGTGGAGTCGAGCAGAAACGGGTTTACCATTTTCAGGAGGAAGGCCTCCGGAAGTCGGTAGAGCAGCATGAAACCGATGGCAAACCACACGCCCGGTTTGCTGAAATAGGTGGCGAAGGTGCGCCCGAACTCCCTGATGATGCTTCGGGCATCGGCTTTCTCGGTACCCTCAAGATGCGAAGTGTCGGCGGCCGGCCGCGGAATGAAGAAGGTGTGGTACAGCGTGATGGCCGTGAACATCACCGCCGTGATACCCATTGTGACCTGCCACGCATGGGGAATGTCGCCCGACGACTTCTCCAAAACGCCCGCGACATATACCAATACGCCTTGTCCGAAGATGCTGCTCAGTCGGTAAAACGTACTGCGTATGCCCACAAAGAAGCTCTGTTCCTCTTGGGTGGCGGCCAGCATGTAGAACCCATCTGCCGCGATGTCGTGCGTGGCCGAGGCAAAGGCGGTGATGATAAAGAGCACAAGTGTAAATGAGAACATGCTCACGGGGGTGACCTTGTCTGCGATGAGCGATGCGTCGGGATGCGGAATGCTTAGCGTGAGCAGGATGAAAGCGGCGCTCATGAGCATCTGCATGGCAAGAATCCACCAGCGTTTGGTGCGGATGATGTCTACAAACGGGCTCCATAGCGGCTTGATGGTCCACGGCAGGTAGAGCAAACTGGTAAAGAGAGCCATCTCACCGTTGGGCACTCCCATCTTGGTAAACATCGTTACGGAGATGTTGTTGACGATAAAATAGGGGATTCCCTCGGCAAAATACAGCGTGGGTATCCACCACCAGAGTTTCTTATTCATAAAGTTTCGACAGGCCCTGCGTCTTTGAGGGCGGTTAAAAGTCATTCCGTGCCGGTGGTCGGGGGCTGTTGTCGCCGCCGCGAGTCACCGTGCGCGGTCTGTCATCATTGTGTTTGGGTTTTGATGCGGAAGCCGTTTTTCCCTCGTCTTCCGCTTGTTTTCTCTATTGTTTCGCATTCAGGGCCATGCGTGCCATGAGTTCCCACGTGCGGATGCGGTCCTTGTAGAGATTGTTACGGTTGTTTTTTTCGATGCTCAGGTCACCGTCAGAATTGTCGTCCCAGCGTCTGCAGTTGTAGAGAACGTCATAGATTCGCCCGATCTGGTAGTGTCTGCTGATGGCCAATCCGAGCGCATAGTCCTCGCCATAGTTCACGTTGGGCAGGTTGACCTGCCGCAGCACCGGGGTGAAGAAGGCCCTTGGTGCTCCGAGTCCGTTGATGCGCAGAGCATTGTTGCGGCCGTTGTCGGGTGTCCATTCGCGATGGTCGATCTTGCCGGGAGGCAGCATGTTGAGGTCGATATCGGTGAGCATGTATGCCCCGATGATCATGGCGCAACGCTGGGCATAGAACGCTTCGACCATCTTTTGCAGGGTATCGGTGCCCGAATAGACATCGTCGGAGTCCAGTTGAACGATGAATCGTCCGCATTGGGGATGGTGTGCGGCCATGTTCCAGCTGCCTCCCACACCGATATCGTTGCGTGTAGGGATGATGTGTATCACGCGCGGGTCGTCATTATACTCGTCTATCGCCTCGGTAGTGCCATCCGTAGAGTGGCATTCGGGACCGTTCTCCACCACAAACACATTATACTTGAACGTGGTTTCCTGACTCAATGCGCTGCGGATGGCATCGTGGATGGTGGCGATTCTGTTGCGCACCGGAATCATAATCGAGGCCTCCACGGCGAAGTCGCCCTCCTCGAGCGTCACCTCCTTGAATTGCGGACGGAGGTATGCGCCCACCTCCTTGAGATATTCCGTACATGCTTTCTCCATCTCAATCTGTGCCGCACGGTTGCGCGGGTCTACATAATCAAAGAGCTTTTCGCCCGTCTTGCGGGTGTCGAGTTCCACTTCAGAGTAGAGAAACTCGTTGATATGCTCCACCCTGTATTTCTGTGCCACCTTCAGCCGGAGGTCATACAGTCCGGCGGCCTCGTAGTCGGCGGTCATTCGTGCTGCCGCCTCTTTCAGTGCATCAGTGCGGAAAAGTATCGCGCTGCCGAAGTCGAAGTCGTCGCGCAGACTACCCATTTGGTAGTCTATCACCGGTGCTTCGGCACGTTTGCCGTCGAGACTCACGTTGTAATGGTCGGCATAGACCATGCCGGCACCGGTCATCTCGGCTACCTGCACCATGCGCTCGAGGGCAAGAAAGCCCATGCGGATGTATTGGCTTTTGAGGAAAAAGAGGGTGTAGGGTGTCTTGGCGATCTCTGCCATCATCCTCACGGTATCGCTCTCGCGCATCGATGTTTCCACGATGGTGATGTCGTTCACGATGTCCAAGGCATCGAGGGCTTGGACGTTCTTGTCTGTTTCTTCTTCAAGGCCTTGCGGAACAAAGCAGTCTATCAGTTTGTTCATTATAATAGGGTTATGATGTTGATTGTTTTTGTGAGTGATTTGCGGGCGCGTAGGGCGTGGTCGGGGTGTTCTCTTGCGGCATGCCGGCGGTGTGCCCGGCCCCCGGCCATCGGCGCATACAGCCGTCACGGCCCGCAGATTACAGGTCATCGAAGTTGAGGGGTACCTCCACCGGCGTGATCTTTACCTTCTTCGATGCCCACTTTTGGGCAATATGTTGCGATTTCTTAGACAGTTTCCCGGTGAGATACTGCTCCATGATGAGGGCCGCCAGCGGCGCGGCGAGGTCGGCTCCGAACCCTCCGTTCTCCACATATACGCTCACGGCGATCTTGGGTTGCTCCATCGGGGCAAAGCCCATGAAGATGGAATGGTCGGCACCCTCGTTCTCGGCGGTGCCCGTCTTGCCGCAAATCTTATAGTCGGGGGTGTTGATGCTTGCTGCCGTGCCGTTGGCAACACATGCCCGCATGCCTTGGATGACGATGTCGAAGGCCTTGGCCGACACCATGCTCTGATGCCTCGCGGCGAGCGTCCCGGTCCCCGTGCTGTCGTGCGCAGACTCTCTGACGTGCGGCGTGAAGTAGTGCCCGCGGTTGGCAATTACTGCGGCGAGGTTGCAAAGCTGCAGCGGTGTGGTGGTCACCTCGCCCTGTCCCATGCCCATCCACATGATGGTGGTGCCGTTCCATGAGCGATGTGTCTGCCGGAGAAAGGCCGAGTCGGGTATGATTCCCGCCGTCTCGCCGGGCAGGTCTACGCCCAACGGCTTGCCCAGTCCCATGCTGCGCATGTAGTCGGCCCATCGGTTAATGGCCCTATACTTCGTCGTGTATGCCTTGCGGTTGTCTATCATCTCTTGGAAAACCTTGCAAAAATATGAGTTGCACGACTGTCCGATGGCCTGAACGAGCGTCAGCGGCGACTTATGGGGATGGCATCCTATGCGTATGCCGTTGAAATGGAATCCCTTGCCACATGGAAACGACTTCTCGGGCACGAGCGTTCCCTCGGAGAGCATCTCCAGAGCCTGTGCCGTCTTGAATGTCGAGCCGGGCGAGTAGGCCATCGCGATGGCACGGTTCACGCCGTCTTCCACCTTGTCTATGCTTACCAAGGCGAGAATGCGGCCCGTTGCCGGCTCGATGGCCACGATGCTTCCCTGCTTGTTTTGCAGCAGTCTTGTGCCCAAGGCCTGCAGCTCCGGGTCGATGGTCAGCGGTCCGTCGGTGGGCAACGGTTGTGCCATGACCATTGAAGACACACATATAAAGAGGTAAAGCAACACCAGTTTGCCATACCTGATAACTTGATCTTTCATGCTGCAAAGATACGAATATTAACTGATAA
>DBQL01000200.1:6354-8372 GCA_002305235.1 Prevotella sp. UBA1395
CTCGATGCGCCGGCGATGCCCGGGCGTGTCAGTGCCTGTGGCATGACTGTCGGGAACACATATTATATATAGGTGTAAAGCGCGGGCTTGCCCATGAAGCATGTATTGTTTTTGTCTTTTTTTTTACATCATTATTTATCGTCCCGGACACGGCGGGGACATCTCGGGGCAGAATGAATTTATAATTTGTATAAACTACAATATCGTTTGATGATTTCATTGAAATAATTTTTGATTACAATGCTTTTTCCATACCTTTGTAGCACTATACAACTAAACAAATACATTATGAAGAAGAAATTTATTTGCACCGTTTGCGGTTATGTTTACGAGGGTGAGAATGCACCCGAAGAGTGTCCGATATGTCATGCCAAGTCAGAAAAATTTGAGGCTTTCGACGCTGCCGCGCTGAAGGGTACCAAGACCGAGGCCAACCTCATGGCAGCCTTTGCCGGTGAGAGTCAGGCACACACCAAATACGAATACTACGCTTCCAAGGCCAAGAAAGAGGGTTATGAGCAGATTGCCGAGCTGTTCCTCGAGACCTCTCTCAACGAGAAGGAGCACGCCAAACTGTGGTTCAAGTTCCTCCACGGAGGTGAGATTCCCACCACAACGGTCAACCTTGCCGATGCCGCTGCCGGCGAGAACTATGAGTGGACCGACATGTATGTGGAGATGGCCAAGGTAGCCAAAGAGGAGGGTTTCCTCGGCATCGCAGCCAAGTTCCGCGGTGTTGCCGCCGTTGAGAAGCGTCATGAGGAGCGTTATCGCAAGCTGTTGCAGAACATCGAGGACAAGCTCGTGTTCTCCAAGGACGGCGATGCCATTTGGAAGTGCCGCAACTGCGGTCATATCGTCGTAGGCAAGAAGGCTCCCGAGGTATGCCCCGTGTGCGACCATCCGCAGAGTTTCTTCGAGGTTCGCGCCGAGAACTATTAATATCCATCCGGTCGTCGGGCCGGGGCGATATGCTTTGGGCTGCCGCATGAGACGGTCGGCCGGAAGATATAGGGCGGAAATCCATTCGCGATTTCCGCCATTTTTTTANNNTTTTTCGCCGCCATCGCGGCCAAAGAGTCCGGTCTGGAGTCCGAGGTGACCATCTATGAGCGTGGTCCGAAGGTGCTGGCCAAGGTCGCCGTCACCGGCGGCGGCCGCTGCAATGTCACCAATAGTTTTGACGAAATCACAGACCTCAGGCAAGTTTACCCCCGCGGGCACCGACTCATGGGCCGACTCTTCAGGCAGTTTGACCATAACGACCTGTACCGCTGGTTTGAAGACCGGGGTGTGCCCTTGGTCACGCAGGCCGACCATTGTGTTTTTCCCCGTGCGCAAGACGCTGCCGTCATCATTCGTTGTCTCACCTCCGAGGCCCATCGGTTGGGTGTCAGGGTGGTCACCGGGCAGCGCTTCGAGAGTCTTGACGCCGAGGCCGACGGCACGCTCACGGCGACGTTCAAGGATGGCTCGCGCGAGACGTTCGACCGCGTGGCGATTACCACCGGCGGCATGCCCCACACGAGCGACCCGCTGTCGCTACGGCATCTCGGTCACGACATAGAGCCGCCCATACCCTCGCTGTTCACGCTGACGATACGCGACCGGAGTTTTCTCGCGCTCATGGGCACCGTGGTCAATCCCGTGTCGGTCTCCATACCGTCTACCAAGCTGAGGGCCGAGGGCCCGCTGCTTGTCACCCACTGGGGCATGAGCGGTCCGGCGATACTCAAGCTCTCGTCGCATGCCGCCCGATACCTCCATGAAAACAATTATCAGGTGCCGGTGGCGGTCAACTGGGTGAACCGCGGCAACCGTGAGACGGTGGCCGCCACGCTGTCTGAGATAGCCATCGTCAATCCGCAAAAACAGTTGGGCACGGTGCGCCCGTTCAATCTCCCGAGCCGTCTGTGGCTGCATATCCTTGCCAAGAGCGGACTGGCCGACGACCGGCGGTGGGCCGAAATGGGGCAGAAAGGGCAAAACCGACTGGTGGAAACGCTCACCAACGACAT
>DBQL01000200.1:8378-18305 GCA_002305235.1 Prevotella sp. UBA1395
GAAGTCGACAGCCATACCTTGGAGAGCAAGCGCTGCCGGCACCTGTTTTTTGCCGGCGAGGTGCTCGACGTGGATGCCGTCACGGGCGGCTTTAACCTTCAGGCGGCATGGACCACGGGGTATGTGGTGGGCAAAAACATCGTGAAATAGTGGGCAGCGACAAATAAAATCAGTAATTTTGTGGCGACAAAACATGGATTATTTTTCAGGACATGAATACATCAAGCGATTTTGAGAGATTGTTTCGCGACAACCTCTCGACTTATCTTCAAGGGCTGAACGAGGTGGACAGCCATCTGCCCGAGGCCCCCGACATTGAGACGCTGTGGTCGAGGGTGGGCGAGTCTTATCTCCCCGATGCCATGCGCGAGTTCAACGAGTTTCCCACCGTGGCCTTGGGCTGGGCCATGTATGTGGGTATGGCCATTGCCAAATATTGGGATGAGGACTGGGAACTGTATTCCAAGGTCGACGACCTGTATGTTTACCTGCGCGACAAGATCGACTTCGACCACCTCGACGACTATGTGCGCGAGCGGGTGTTGCTGCTCGGTCATAACGATGCCGCCCGGTTGGAGAGCATCGTGAGCGAGTGTGCCGCCCGCATTTACAGCCAGTTGCGCCATCAACCCGTGGAGCCGGGCACCGAACCGGCTTTCAGGGCTTTTGTCGCCGCGCTCCATCAGATGTATCTCATGGGCGCGGCCATGCAGCTCAAGCGCATGGGTTATCACATGACACGATTGGGAGAGTGATCGCCCTCGGGGGCGCAACTCATCGTATGCCAAATCATTCGGAATTATGTTGAAAGATATTCTCATCGTCGGCATGGGCAGTTTTTTGGGCGGCGTGCTGCGGTTCCTTGTCTCCAAGGGCCTTGCCGCCGTGGCCGTGGTGGCGTTTCCGTGGGGCACGTTCACGGTCAACATCGTGGGTTGCCTGCTCATCGGGTTCCTCTCGGCGCTGCCCTCGTCGGGCACGGTCATCTCGCCTGCCACCCGACTGCTGCTCACCACTGGCTTTTGCGGGGGCTTCACCACGTTCTCCACCTTCATGAACGAGAACGCCTCGATGGCCAAAGACGGCCAAATGGTTACGATGGCGCTCTATGTCTCGGCCAGTATCTTTCTTGGATTTGTCGCCGTTCTCGCCGGCCAATGGCTGTCGAGACAGTGGTGAGAGACTGTGGTTTTTGTCAAGAAACTTGGTCATGAATCGTGCGCGGAAATCTTGTCGAAATAGGTTTCCGCGCATGTTGTTCGGGGCTTTTTATTGCTTCTTTTTCCCCATATCACTTGAGATTTTTGGCATGAGAGCCTTTTCGCGAGGCGAAAAGATAGCTTTCGTGTCGCGAAAAGATAGTCATCGCACGGCGAAAAGATAGCTTTCATGAGGCCCGAAAGGGCCTTTTCGCGGGGGTGATGATACTGCCGATATTGCAATCGGCTGATTATCAGTCGGTATTAGATGGCTCATTTTTGGCGTATTTCGCCTCGACATATTTCTTTTTTTACACACGCCACGCACGGAGCGGCATTTGTCGGGGTTTTTCATGGTGTATTGTCAGACTGTTACATGGTGGTACGACCGAGCGGGGGTGCATGCCGTTTTACTGTCGTCAAGGCGGCTATACGATAAGCGCGAGGCACCCTTGCGGGTGTCTCGCGCTTGCGGTATCAGGCGTTCGGGGTGCGGCCGCCCGGCGGCGATGGGTCGATGGCATGCCCGTGGCATGGTCAGGCCTGCCGGGCTGCCGCCTCGTCGGTATAGATCTCCACGGTGTGTAGGGCCCGGCGTGCCACGTATGCGGCCGGTCCGGCATCGGTTTGGTCGATGATGTCGGCCAAGACCTGCTGCTTGCCCGCCCCCGTAAGCAGGAAGATGAGGTTACGGGCGTGTATGATGGGCAGTCCGGTGAGGGCCACGCGCTGCTGTTGCGAGGCGGGATGCGTGCCCACGGCATAGGTCGCCGGCGTGGTGAGCAGGTGCTCCTGACCGGGGAATATCGACGAGGTGTGGCCGTCGTCGCCGGCGCCGAGCAGCACGATGTCGAACACGGGAATGCCCTCTTCCTCGGGCAGCAGGTTGCGCACCATCTCGCCATAGCGCAGTGCCTCGGTCTCGGGATCGTTCTCGCCCATGATGCGCACCACGTTGCCGGCAGGGATATCAACCTTGTCCAGCAGGTTGTCGCGTGTCATGCCGTAGTTGCTTTGGCCGTCGGTGGGCGGCACGCAGCGCTCGTCGACCCAGAAAAGCCGGATGCGTTCCCACGGCGTCTGCTCGTCATACTCCGTGGCCCACAGCCTGAACATCAGGGCGGGAGTGCTGCCTCCACTCAGCGCGATGTTGACTTTACTGCCCGGCGGGCATGCGGCCGCCAGCTCAAGAATGCGCACGATGAGCGCGCGCGATGCCTCGGCATCGGTTTTGTGGATATGGGTAATCATAGCTCGCAATATAAATCGGTGTTGGTGAGGTTCTTGCACGGGTTGGTCCAGTCGGCGTCATGGTCGTGCATGAGCACGTCGCTTTCTTGCGGTCCCCATGTTCCGGCAGGATAACCATAGAGTGGCACGTCGTCGCCCTGCCAGTATCGGAGCACCGGGTCGAAGAATTTCCACGAGGCCTCCACGGCATCGTCGCGCGTGAAGAGTGTGGGGTCGCCCTGTATGCAGTCGTCGATGAGGCGCGCATAGCCGTCGGTGATGGGCACGTTGCCCAAGTGGTCGTAGCTGAAATCCATCGCCACACGCTTCACCTCGAAGCCTCCGCCCGGCACCTTCAGGCCCACCTTGAGGCTGATGCCCTCGTTGGGCGAGATGCGCAGGATGAGCTGGTTGGCTTGCGCCCGGGTGCTGCCGTCGGCATTTCGGAACATTTGGTGGGGTGTTTCCTTGAAGTGTATCACGATCTCGGTGACCTTGGTGGGCATCTGTTTGCCCGTGCGGATGTAGAACGGAACGCCGCTCCACCGCCAGTTGTCAATGCTGATGCGCATGGCCACGAATGTCTCGGTGCGCGACAGGGGGTCGACACCCTGCTCCTCGCGATAGCCCTTCTTCGAGGCTCCGGCGATATACTGTCCGCGAATGATATGTTCCTTGAGGTCGGTCTCGTCGAGCGGGCGGAGTGAGTTATAAACCTTGACCACCTCGTTGCGGAAACTGTCGGCATTGAAGACGGCAGGAGGCTCCATTGCCGTGAGGGCCACGAGCTGTATGAGATGATTCTGCACCATGTCGCGCAGGGCACCTGCCGTGTCGTAAAAGCCGCCCCGGTTCTCGATACCGAGGTTTTCTACCGCCGTGACCTCCACGTAATCGATGTAGTTGCGGTTCCATATCGGTTCGAAAATACCGTTGGCAAAGCGGAAGGCAAGGATGTTTTGGGCCGTCTCTTTGCCGAGGAAATGGTCGATACGGAAGATTTGCCGCTCCTCGAACACCTCTTTATAGACACGCCCCAGCTCCAAGGCCGACTCCAAGCTGTATCCGAAAGGCTTCTCCACGATGATGCGTGAGCCGGGAGTGTTGAGGCGCACCGACTTCAGGTGGAGGGGCACCACGCCGTAGAGCGAGGGTGGGGTGGCAAGGTAGAAGAGCAGGTTGTCGGCATGCTCCTCATGGCTCACGTCGGCGATTTTCTGCTTCAGCATGGCGTATCCCTCGGCCTTCGATGGGTCGAGCGACTGGTAGTACAGGTGCGAGACGAAGTCGTGGAAACGGGCATCATCGTGTTGCTCGGGCCTGATATAATGCTGCATCTGCTGCAAGATATAGGCACGGTATTCCTCATCGGTATAGGCTGTGCGTGCCGTGCCGATGATGGAGAATCGGCCCTTGAGCCTGTCGTTGGTAAACAGGGAGTATAGGGCAGGCATGAGTTTGCGCTTGGTGAGGTCGCCGGAGGCCCCGAAGATGACCATTACAAAATGTGACATAGTTTGTTTTCCTTTCGATGATGGCGGCAAACGGGCCCGGCGGGGTGTGGCTGTGCAAGGTGACGGCCGCGAGAGATGATATGATGCCGACGGCCTGCTCGCCCTCGGGCTGTGGCAGGCCGACGGTCATATCCTGCCGGCAGGGGCATGGTGCGCCCCCGTTCGCCGCAAAAAATTATACGTTGTAGGTGCCCGACTTGGTGTCACCACCATGCCCGGTCCAGTTCTCATGGTAGAAGCGGCCGCGCGGCTCATCTTTTCTCTCAAAGGTGTGGGCACCGAAATAGTCGCGCTGGGCCTGCACCATGTTGGCCGGAAGCGACTCGGAGGTGAGCGAATAGAAATAGTTGAGCGCCGAGGAGAAGGCCGGAACGGGCAGTCCGGAGGTCAGGGCCTTGCCCACAAGCGTACGCCAGCCGTCAAGCAACTGCTCCATCTCGCGCGAGAAATAGGGCGCGAGGAGCAGGTGGCGGGGCTTCTCTGCCTCGTCGTAGGCTTGCGCGATGTCGTTGAGAAACGCGCTGCGGATGATACATCCGCCACGCCACATACGGGCGATGGAGGCCATGTCGAGGTCCCAGCCAAACTCGTCGGAGGCTTTCTGGAGTACCGAGAAGCCCTGCGCGTAGCTCACCAACTTGGAGGCATAGAGTGCTGCGAAGATGTTGTTGAGCAAGGTCTCGCGGTCGCTGTCGGCAGTGATGGGGGCATGGGGGAATCGGCCGGAGGCCTTGACGCGCATGTCCTTGTCGGCCGACAGGCTGCGCTCGAACACGGCAGTACCTATCAGTCCGAGTGGCATGCCAAGCTCCATGGCGTTGATTACCGACCATTTGCCGGTGCCTTTCTGTCCGGCGGTGTCGAGGATCTGGTCGATGAGCATAGAGCCGTCGGCCGATTTGTGCCGCAGAATGTTGGCCGTGATCTCCACGAGATAGCTCTGCAGCTTACCCCGGTTCCACGCTTCGAAGACGTCTGCCATCTCCTCATTGCTCATGCCACCAATGTGTTTCATCACCCAGTAGGCCTCGGAGATGAGCTGCATGTCACCATATTCTATGCCGTTGTGGATCATCTTCACGAAATGTCCGGACCCTTGCGGGCCGACCCATTGGCAGCACGGCGTGCCGTCTTCGGCCTTGGCGGCAATGCTTTGCAGGATGGGTTTCACGCTTTCCCATGCCGCGCGCGAGCCGCCGGGCATGATCGACGCACCGTTCAGCGCGCCTTCCTCGCCACCGGAGACACCGCTTCCCACAAAGCGGAAGCCTTTCTCCTCGGACAACGCCACACGGCGGTTGGTGTCTTCATAATTGGAATTGCCGCCGTCGATGATGATGTCGCCCGGCGAGAGCAACGGGAAGAGCTGTTGCATCAGGTCATCGACGGCCCGGCCGGCACGTACCATCATCATGATGCGGCGCGGGGTTTGTATCGAGTCCACAAAGTCTTGCATGACCGTGTACCCGCTGATCGACTTGCCTTGGGCGCGCCCATTGATGAAACGTTCTACCACGCCTTCCTCGATTCCCGGTACGGTGCGATTGTAAACCGATACGTTCCAACCGTGGTTGGCCATGTTCAGGGCAAGATTCTCGCCCATCACGGCAAGCCCGATCAATCCTATGTCACTTTTCATTTGTTCTATATAATAATGTGTATATGGTGCCCTTGATGCCCGACGAATGGGCTAAGGACCCGAAATGGATGATTTGTTTCAGTCGAAAAGGGTGCCTTTGGTGAGGGCATACTTGCCACCTCCGGTGAAGCACAGGGCCAAAGCCCCCAAGAGATAGAGTGCGGGCAGCTCGGCTGTCCACCCTCCCGTGGCCGGGTCGACGGCGAAGAAGGCGGCAGTGTGGGCCATCAGGATGGCAACAAGCATGTTGAAAGCGAATGCGGCCGAGGCGGCGCGGGTCCAAATGCCCAGTATCATCATGATGGGTGCCACCACCTCGCAGATCAGCGCGCCATAGGCAAGGAACGGGGGAAGACCCATTGACGTGAGCATTCCGGCTATGCCTTCCACGCCGCCAATGAGCTTGTGGAAACCATGAAACAGCATCAAACCGCCTACATTGAGGCGCAGTATAAGCAAACCGAGGTCGGTGTCGCGAAGAAAGTCTTTGTATTTTTCTAACATATTCTCTCTTGTTTAAAACGTGAATACTTCTTTATAATATAATAATTACAATAATTGCAAATATAGGGAAAATAATAATACAAACCAAGGAAAATCGCAAAGAACTGATCAACTATTTCTTTTTGATGACGAGATGGACAAAAAAAATGGAAAATCCTTGGTATTTTAAAAAAATGATTTATCTTTGCAGCATGGAAAAGGGGTAGGCAAGCCTTGCCGACAACGCGCCGAAGTGTCTCGCGGCAAGACCGAGAACTCCTGTATCTCCACTTTTATTTAAGAACAAACTTTAAACAAAAAGATTATGAAAAAGTATGTATGCGACGTGTGTGGTTGGATCTATGATCCTGAAGTTGGTGATCCTGATAACGGTGTGGCACCGGGAACAGCTTTCGAAGATCTGCCCGAGGATTGGGTTTGCCCCGAGTGTGGCGTAGGCACGGAAGACTTCAGCCCTGTTGAGGACTAATTCCACTGTCCCACATTCCTTTGGTCCGACATTGTCGCGGCACGCAAAGGGAAATAAAAAATGGTTTTACCAAGGATGAGAATCCATGCGTAAAACCATTTTTTTTGATGCCTGTCTCCGGCCGCTCACGTCACGGTCGTGAGCCGACAGCATTATTCTGCCAGCAGCCTTGCGGCCATAGCCTGACCCAATGCCACACATTTGGCATGGACCTCGGGGGTCATCGACTGCTTCATGTCGACCGGTTCGCCCACCGTCTCGAAGTGGAACTTGTTGGTATTATAGCTTTCTAACACCGAAACGGCCTTTGAAGCCCAACTGTAACTACCGAACCAGCCGAAGCAATGGTTCTTGATGTCGCGGTTGGCAATGGCTGAAAGCAGGTGCTCCATGTCGGGATAGATGGAGTTGTTGTATGTCGGCGCGCCGAGAATGAGGCCTTTGTACCTGAAAATATCCCTCAGTACGTTGGAATAGTGGGTCTTGCTCAGGTTGAACAGACTGATGTGTTTCACCCCGGCTTGTGAGGCAGCCTCGGCAATTACCTCTGCCATCTTGGCCGTATTGCCATACATTGTGCCGTAGGCGATGACCAGTCCCGGCTCGGTCTCGTAGCGACTCATTTTGTCGTAAAGCTCCACAACCTTGGCCGCATGCTTGTGCCACACGGGTCCGTGAGTGGTGCAGAGGTAGTCCATACGCACACCCGAGAGTTTCTTCAGGGCGTTTTGCACCGGCGTGCCATACCGCCCCACGATATTGGAGTAGTATCTTATCATCTCCAACCAGTAGTGCTCCACGTCGATGTCGTCGTCGAGCACGCCACCATTCAGTGCGCCGTAGCAACCGAAGGCGTCGCCGGTGAATGCCACATGAGCGTTGATATCGACAGAGAGCATGGTTTCCGGCCAGTGCACCATAGGGATAAGGTAGAAGTTGAGCGTATGTTTGCCCAAGCAGATGGAGTCGCCATGCTTCACCTCGACGCGGTTGTCCTCAATGCCATAGAATCCCTTCATCATGTCAAAGGTCTTCTTGTTTCCGATGATCTTCACGTTGGGATAGTACTTGCGCAGCAGAGCCAGCGAACTGCTGTGGTCGGGTTCCATGTGATGGATGACCACATAGTCGATGGGTCGGTCGCCCAGCACCTCGCGAATATTACTGATAAACTGTGGGAAGAAGTCTGCCTCGACGGTGTCCATGAGGCAAACCTTCTCGTCTACAACCATGTAAGANNATCGTTTACACCTACATAATATACTTGGTCTGTGATCTTCTTCATGTTGAGGAGTCGTGTTTATGGATGGTTTTTGACGGACTAATCGATATATTCAATAAATGCCTTGGCCTGCTTTTCGAGCGTGTTGAGCTGCTCTTCGGTGAGGATCATTCTGTCCTCGGTCCATGCTTCCATGTTCAGGGCCACGCCGGTCTGATGTGTCGGCATCACGTCAGCCTTGATGATGGTGAGGAGTTCGGTGAGTTTCTCGCGGCATTTGGCTGTTGCCAGCTGGCCTCCGGCACCGCTGATGGTGACTTTTTTGCCGTTGATGGCGGTCGGAGTGTCGTAATCGTTGGGCGTAACGGGGCGTGACAGCCAGTCGAGTACGTTTTTCAGATGGCCGGGATAGCTGAAGTTATATTCGGGAGTGAATATCCAAATGGCGTCGGCTTGGGCCACGGTTTGGCGCAAACGGGTCACGCTTTGGGGTGTGGGAAATTCGATATCCTGATTCATCAATGGCACATCGCTGTAATCCAAGTAACTGACGGCAGCCTGTGTGCCGATGAATTCCTCGGCTTTTTGGGCCAGCAGACGGTTAAAGGACTCTTTTCTCAAAGAGCCAACAATAAACAATATATTCTTTTTCATGTCGCTTTTTTTGAATGATTTGCTATTAGTCGACAAATTTAGACAATTTCTACTATATGGACAAATAATTGTCTAAGTATTTGATTTCGTAGGGGCTGAGTGTCCTGAAAAAGTTGTCGCGTGGGCGTTTGCACAGGTTTTCGTACCAAAAAAAGACGTGTCCGCACTGCTGCAGACACGTATGGTTTGATGGTGAGTACTCTTGTGCGGTGTGCGGCAATCAGTTGTCGTTGTCGGCCAGAAGCACGGGGAATATGCGTTTCTCTATTCGTCTCACCTTGTTGATGTAATTGCGATCTTCGGCATAACCTATGCGATGGAGGAAAGCATAGTAATCTCCACCCGCGTACTTGTACTGCACGTCGTCGCGATAGGCCTTGACCGATTCCTCCCATGTGTCGAACGTGTAATAGCTACCGTCGCCGGGATGTCGCAATCCAAAGAGATTCTTGTTCTCGGTGCAGTTTCTGCTGGTGAAATGGCCTGTCTCCAAGATGGCCTGTGCGGCCACGATTTCTTTGTGTTTCACGCCATATTCCTCGAGAATCGACAGCAGATTTTCGATATTGAGTTCCAACGACATCTTTTCCATCGGTAGGTATGACGGTACGGGAGTGACGACCGCTTCGGGCGCTTTGCTTGCTTTGGCGTTGCGTGCCATGCCGGGCAGGGCGTCGGGCATGGTCTGCGCCATGCCTGAAGATGCCAATAAGCCACATAACAGAAGCAACAACAGTCGTTTGGTGTTGTGTTGAATTTTGAGCATACGCTATATTCAACGCAATCGTCGCGGGTTTATTGGATTTTCCGGCAGATGCTTAACATATATTAACCACGCAGCCCTCGGGCGTGCTTCGCCATTCGGTGTCATGCCGAGGTGAGTGCCCGGGGCCGGTGTGGCTGAGTGAAGGGTTAGATCTTGCCCACGAGGTCTATGCCGGGCTTGAGCGTTTTCTTGCCCTTGGTCCATTTTGCCGGGCACACCTCACCGTCGTGCGTGGCGACAAACTGTGCGGCCTCGATCTTGCGAACCAGCTCTTCGGCGTTACGCCCGATGTTGTTGTCTTGTACCTCGGCGATCTTGATCAGTCCTTCGGGGTTTACCAAGAACGTGCCGCGATAGGCCACACCCTCATCGGCTTTGTACACCCCGAAGCCGCGGCTCAATACCGCCGTGGGGTCGCCGAGCATGGTATAATGAATCTTGCGGATGGTCTCCGAGGCGTCGTGCCATGCCTTATGCACGAAATGCGTATCGGTACTTACCGAGAACACCTCCACGCCCATCGCCTTGAGCTGCTCGTATTTGTCGGCGAGGTCTTCCAGTTCGGTGGGGCAGACAAACGTGAAGTCGGCGGGATAGAAGAAGAACACGGCCCACTTGCCGGCGATGTCCTTGTTGGAAACGGTCTTGAAGTTGCCATCCTGAAAACCCTGAACACTGAATTCAGGTACTTGAGTGTTGATGATTGGTTCCATGATTCTCAATTTTTTTT
>DBQL01000200.1:18358-19515 GCA_002305235.1 Prevotella sp. UBA1395
TTTTTTCTATCAACCGATGGTCATCCCTGATGTTATCGGCCGGTTTCGGTCATGATTTTTTTGTTATTTTTGTGCAAAAAGACCATGTTTTCTCACGCTCGAACCATCTTTTTTGGTTACCTTTACGCCGTAAAAACCATCAAGATGACCTTACAACAGTTAGAATATATCATCGCCGTGGATCAGTGGAAACACTTTGCCAAGGCCGCCGACTACTGCGAAGTGACGCAGCCCACGCTAAGCGCCATGATCCAAAAGCTGGAGGATGAGTTGGGCATCAAGGTGTTCGACCGCAGCCGCCAGCCCATCGAGCCAACCCAAGCCGGTCGCGAGATCATCGCGCAGGCCAAGCGTGTGATGGCCGAGGCCCGTCGTTTGCGGGCGTTGGCAGAAGAGGAGAAGCAGTCGGTCACGGGCGTTTTCAATCTCGGCGTGCTGCCCACCATCGCCCCATATCTCATGCCGCGCTTCTTTCCGCAGCTCATGCGGCAGCATCCCGAGATGGATATCCGGGTGGTCGAGATGAAGACTGCCGACATGAAGCGGGCGTTGCAGCGCGGCGAACTCGATGCCGCCATTCTCGCAAGAGTCGACGGACTGGAGAAGATGACATGCGAGACGCTCTTCTATGAGCAGTTTTTCGCATACGTGGCCAAGGGCGACGCGCTCTTCAATAACACCTCGATACGCACCGCCGACCTCTCGGGCGAGTTCCTGTGGCTGCTCGACGAGGGGCATTGTTTCAGCGATCAGCTGGTGAAATACTGCCAGCTCAAGGCGGCCCGCCACAGCAAGCGCAGTTACAGGCTGGGCAGTATCGAGACCTTTATGCGCATCGTCGAGGGCGGAAAGGGTGTCACCTTCATTCCCGAGCTGGCCACCTACCAGCTCGTGGAGAGCCAGAAGGCTCTCGTCAAGCCCTTTGCACTGCCGGTGCCCACGCGCGAAATCGTGATGATGACCACCTCCGGCTTTATCCGTAAGCATCTGCTCGCCATTCTTGTCGATGCCATCAGGCGTTCCGTGCCACCCTCCATGCTCACGCTGCGCACAACCCAACAAACCGTATAACCCCTCTGCAGACCTTTCGTCTGCCATTCGATACAATATGACCCCCATTGATTTTGCTTTCTCCGCGGCGTGCGCATGCCGTCGCC
>DBQL01000200.1:19591-20823 GCA_002305235.1 Prevotella sp. UBA1395
GGAACGGTGGGCAGTCAGGCTCCCGACTTCACCCTCAGCACTCCCGACGGCCGGCCCCTGCGCCTTGCCGACCTGCGCGGCAAATACGTGCTGCTCGACTTTTGGGGCACATGGTGCCATTGGTGCATCAAGGGAGTGCCTGCCATGAAGGCCGCTTACGAAAAGCACAAAGACCGTGTGGAGTTTGTGAGCATAGCTTGTCGCGACACCCGCGAGCGGTGGTTGGCCGCCCTCGACGAGTACCGCATGCCGTGGCCACAGCTCATCGACGACGTGATGGTGGGTACCCCGAGCCTCTATGGGGTACGCGCCTATCCCACCAAAGTGCTCATCTCGCCATCGGGAACGATTCTCATGATCTTCGAGGGCGAGCTGCCCGAGTTCTACACGCGCCTCGAAGCTGCCCTCGCGCCATAGTGGCGGTGGTCACACAGGGCTTTGCGACAGTCTCTGCCGCATCTCCCGGGCTTGGAGGCGATACCGGTGTCGGCACCTGAGGGGGCTTGCCTCCACCCGTTATCGGGCGCCGTCACCTTCACCCGCCGGCGCTCTTGGCCCACACAACCGGAATATTTGTCCCGCGGTTGTCATTTTGTACCGTCCGAGGCAGAAAATGCTCGCATAACGGAATATTTCTCGCCATAAAGTTGTCAGATATTTTTGATTTTTCGTAACTTTGTACACCATAATATCATTTACCATTAAACAACATTATTATGGGCGGCATCTTTGGAACTATCTCGGTTAGAGATTGCGTCAACGATCTATTCTACGGCACCGATTACAATTCACATTTGGGCACCAAGCGTGCCGGTATGGTCACCTACGACCGCGAGAAGGGCTTCTCCCGGTCTATCCATAGTTTGGAGCACGACTATTTCAGGTCGAAATTCGAGGGCGAGCTGGGCAGCTTTGCCGGTAACCAAGGCTTGGGCGTCATCAGCGACACCGACCCCCAGCCCATCATCGTCAACTCGCACCTCGGCCGCTACGCGGTGGTCACCGTGGCCCATATCAACAACCTCAAGGCCATTGCCGACGACCTGCTGAAGCAGCGCATGCACCTCAGCGAGATGTCGGCCAACACGCTGAACCAAACGGAGATGGTGGCATTGCTCATCAATATGGGCGATACCTTGGTCGAGGGCATCAACAACGTGTTCAACAGGGTAGAGGGGTCGTGCTCGCTCTTGGTGCTCACCGAAGACGGCATCATCGCCGCCCGCGACGTG
>DBQL01000200.1:20950-21718 GCA_002305235.1 Prevotella sp. UBA1395
GGTTTTCCCACGAGCAGTTACGAGGGCATCAACGTGGAGGCCGTGCGCGAGCGCAACGGCAAGCGCATGGGCGAGGACGATGATACCGAGGCCGACTTGGTGTGCGGTATCCCCGATTCGGGTGTGGGCATGGCACTGGGATATGCCGAGGGCCACAAGATTCCTTACAAGCGCGCCGTACTGAAATACACGCCCACGTGGCCGCGCAGCTTCACTCCGAGCGACCAGACACATCGCAACCTCGTGGCCAAGATGAAACTCATACCCAACGAGGCACTCCTCGACGGACAGCGTGTGGTGTTCTGCGACGACTCCATCGTGCGAGGCACGCAACTTCGCGACAATGTGCGCACCTTCTTCGAGGCGGGAGCCAAAGAGGTGCATGTGCGCATCTCGTGTCCGCCGCTCGTCTATGGCTGCCCGTTCATCGGCTTCACCTCTTCCAAGAGCGACATGGAGCTGATCACCCGTCGCATCATTCACGACTTCGAGGGCGACGACCGCAAGAACCTCGACAAGTATGCCACCACCGATTCGCCCGAATATCGCCGCATGGTCGATGAGATTGCGCGGCGCCTCGGGCTTACCACCCTGCGGTTTGCCAAGATTGAAACCTTGGTGGAGAGCATCGGACTGCCCAAATGCAAGGTCTGCACCCACTGCTTCGACGGGTCGAGCTACAGTCCGTGCAAGTGCCGCGAATAGGTCGCCGGCCCGTTCGTCACTCCTCAGCCACAGCCCCGCACACCACCTGCGGGGCTTTTTTCT
>DBQL01000006.1:0-1692 GCA_002305235.1 Prevotella sp. UBA1395
AAAATAAAAATTAAATTTGCAGCGTGAATCGTCAAATACAAACCATTCCATGACCAACAAGGCATATCAACCGATACCTATCATATATAACAAGAAAGTATCTGCCTAAATGATCGATTGATGCAAAAAACGTGTAAACGATAAAGCTTAAACCCAAATATAATATGGAACTAACTTACAACAAGCATGCGTTATTGCTTACAGGATCTTTATCCTTGGCATTGCTGAGCTACTCGCCTTGCGTGAGCGCGAGTGGCG
The DNA here is from genome assembly GCA_002305235.1 of Prevotella sp. UBA1395. Classification (GTDB taxonomy): domain Bacteria; phylum Bacteroidota; class Bacteroidia; order Bacteroidales; family Bacteroidaceae; genus Prevotella. The sequence continues at coordinate 259 of DBQL01000006.1, forward strand.
AACCACATCTTCCCGCTGCTGTCCAGCAAGACCGGCAGGTCAGTGGAACCGTTTCCGACTCGCAGGGACCCATCATCGGTGCCACGGTGAAGGTGAAGGGTACGAACATCGCGACGGTCACCGACTTGGACGGCCACTTCTCTCTGAGGGTGCCCAAGGGTGCGGTGCTCGAGATTTCTTACGTGGGCTTCAGCCCGGTGTCGGTCAAGACCGATGGCAGGGCAGAGTACACCATCAACATGTCGGAAGACCAGAATGCCTTGGACGAGGTCGTTGTGGTGGGCTATGGCATGATGAAGAAGAGCGACTTGGCCGGTGCCTCGGCCTCGCTCGACGAGAAAACACTCAAGTCGGCACCCATTACCAATGTGGACCAGTCCTTGCAGGGGCGTATATCGGGTATCACCTCCATGCAGACCTCGGGTGCGCCCGGCTCGGCCGTGTCGATCAACATCCGCGGTCTGGCCACGGTCAATGCCAATTCTAACCCTCTCTATGTGGTCGATGGCGTGATATGGCAGGGTGGCGACAACAGCGGCGCGAGCCTCGGACTGGGCGATGCGCTGGGAAACGGCAGCCATTCGGCGGTGTCGCCGCTCTCTCTGCTCAACCCCGCCGACATTGTGAGCATGGAAGTGCTCAAGGATGCCTCGGCCGCGGCCATCTACGGTTCGCAGGGTGCCAACGGCGTGGTGCTCATCACCACGAAGAAAGGTAACAGCGGCGAGGCCAAGTTCACCTACAACGGTTCGGTGACCACCTCGCGGCAAATCAATCGTCTCGACATCATGAACCTGCGCGAGTTTGCCTATTATTACAACGACTTGGCATCGCAGGGCGAGATTGCCAAACCCGACAAGGCTTACAGCGACCCGTCTCTACTTGGCGTGGGAACCAATTGGCAGGATGCCATCTTCCGCACCGCATGGTCGCATTCCCATCAGGTGAGCGCCGAGGGCGGCACAGACAAGGTGAAATATTATGTGTCGGGCAACTACAACGATCAAGAGGGTACCATCATCGGCAGCGACTTCAGTCGCTACTCGTTCCGCGTGAACCTCGACGCGCAACTCAAGTCGTGGCTCAAACTGGGCGTAAACGCCACATACAGCAAGACCAATGAGAGTCTGAAGCTCGCCGACAGCGACGAGGGATTGATCTCATATTCGCTCACCACGCCGCCCGATATTCAGATCTATAACATCGACGGAGGCTATTCGAGCGTGTCGAAAGAGGGATTCACCAATCCCAACCCCATCGCACTGGCACTGCTCGACGACATCCTGCTCAAGCGACAGACGCTCAGCGGCAGCATCTTTGCCGATGTGACACCCATCAAGCACGTGGTGTGGCACACACAGCTGGGATTCAACATCAATGCCTCGAAAGCCGATACTTACGAGCCGAAGGTAGACCTCGGCACATGGAACCGCA
>DBQL01000006.1:1702-10044 GCA_002305235.1 Prevotella sp. UBA1395
TACAGCAACAAGTGGGGCAGGCACAGCGTCACGGCCATGCTCGGTCAGGAGGCGTGGGAATCGAAGTACGACTTCGTGATGACCTATAACACCAACCTCCCGAGTGACATCGTGCACAATCCGTCCTTGGGTACCGGCGACCCGCAGATTGGCGACGGATGGGGGAGCAGTTCGATGGCTTCGTTCTTCACCCGAGAGACCTATAACTATGACGACCGATACCTGCTCACCTATACTTACCGATATGACGGCAGTTCCAATTTCGGTCCGAACAAGCGGTGGGCCGGCTTCCACTCCGTGGCCACGGCATGGCGATTCAGCAACGAGGAGTTTGTCAAGAGTTGGGCAGGAAAATGGCTCAGCAACGGCAAGCTGCGCATGGGTTGGGGTCAGACCGGCAATTCCAGCATCGGCGGGTACCGATGGGGCTCGGCCATGTCGGTGATGGAGACCGGCCTTGGCACCAGTTACCGTCCGAGCAACCTGAAGAATCTCGACATCAAGTGGGAGACGCAAGAGCAGTGGAACGTGGGTCTTGACCTCGGATTCCTCAACAACCGCCTGAACCTCACCATCGACTGGTATAACAAGGAGTCGAAAGACATGCTCATGCAGCTCATCCTTCCGTCGATCATGGGTACGAGCGGCAACGTGTCGTCGGCTCTCGCGGCACCCTACGGCAACTATGGCGATATTCAGAACCGAGGCGTGGAATTCAGTATCAACGCTAAGCCGGTGGCCTCGAAAAATTTTGAATGGACCACCGATTTCAACATCTCGTTCAACAGCAACAAGCTCAAGAGCCTTTCGGGCAGCACGGCTCTGCTCGGCTACGGACAGTGGAACGACGTGGTGACGCGCACCGTGCCCGGACAGTCGCTGTTCCGTTTCTACGGCTATGAGGTCGAAGGCATTTACAAAGACTTCAACGACATCATCAATTCGCCGGTGAATACCTTGCAGCAAAACAACCCCATCGTGGTCAATGCCGACGGCACGAAGTCGTGGAGCACCGATCCTACCAAGTACAACAGGGCAAACACCACTTACGTGGGCGACATCAAGTTCAAGGATGTCAATAAAGACGGTGTCATCGATGAGAGCGACAAGACCGACCTCGGCTCACCGTTCCCCAAATATACCTTTGGTTTCAACAACACCTTCCGCTATCGCAACTTTGACCTGAATATCTTTGTCAACGGCTCGGTGGGTGGCAAGATCGGCAATTACATGAAGATGAAGCTCACCCAAATGAACACGGTGTGGTCTAATCAGCTTACCGACGTGAACAACCGCGCGCAACTCACGGCCGCCAATGGCAACATCTCGGGACGATGGTTCGACGACGTGAGCAACGTGGTGGTGCGCAATGTCGACGCGACGCTGCCTCGCGCTTCGCTCAACGACCCCAATAACAACGACGCATGGAGCAGTCGCTACATCGAGAGCGGGTCGTACCTGCGACTGAAAAGCATCACGCTGGGATATAACTTCGACCGTAAACTCATCCGGAAAATCGGCCTGACCAGCCTGCGGCTGTCGCTCAATGCCACCAACCTCCTGACCATTACCGGATACGACGGCTATGACCCCGAGGTGGGTCTCTCGCCCGCAAGCGCCAATGTCTACAATCTCGACAACGGACGTTATCCATCGCCAACAACCTTCTCTTTGGGTTTGGACGTATCATTCTAACGATCATCTAAAAAGAAATAGAAATGAAAACCAAGAATATAAAATATATGGCGGTTGCCATCTTCATGGGCCTTGGAATGACATCATGCAGTGATTTCCTTGACAGGCCGGTGGAGGACAACTACAATACGGAGAACTATTACGAGTCGGATGCGGCATGTATCTCCGGCGTGAACTACCTCTATAATTCGCCGTGGTATGATTTCCAGCGCGGATTCATCAAGGTGGGTGAGGTGCTTTCGGGCAATATGTACTGGGGCAGCAGCCCTTATCTCAACTTCAGCGTGAACGGCTCGGATGTCGACCTGATCAATATGTCATACTCCTTGTGGTCTGAGATCGCACATTGCAACACCGTATATCAGTCGCTCAAGGGCGCAAAGGCTTCCGAAGCCGTGAAGAACCAGTGCGTAGGAGAGGTATTGGCATGGAAGGCAATGGCCTATTTCTATTTGGTACGCTCCTTTGGCGACGTGCCTATCGTGCACGACAACTCCGCGAATCTTGCTGCGGGCAACTACAATGACTTGCCCAAGGTGCAGAAGGCCGACGTGTATGAGTATATCATCATGACTTTGGAGAAGGCGATGGAACTGTTGCCGCAAGCCAAAAGCACTACGGGCCGCATTGATTATTATTGTGCGGAGGGCCTTTTGGCTAAGGTTTATCTGACCAAGGCCGGCGTAACGGGCACGCTGGACAAGGCCGATCTGGCCAAGGCCGTGACCTATGCCAAGGATGTGGTCGACAATTCCGGACGTAAGTTGTTGCCGGTCTACTCGGATATCTTCCGAGGAAGCAACAACGCCAGCGACGAGAGCCTGTATGCATGGCGATGGACCGTGGGATCACATTGGACCAGCCAGAACACGCTGCAGAGCGACCTCGCACCGCAAGGGTTTGATGAAAACGGTGACTGCTGGGGCGGATGGGGAGGCCCGTCGCTCGATCTCATCGAGGCTTACGGCGTTTCTCCCAAGCAAGATCCTGCCAAACGCATTGACAAGGATGCACGCCGCAAGGCCACAGTGATGCTGGCAGGCGATACTTATGAGTATTTCTGGCGTGACCACGACCTTGGCAACGGCAAGAAAGGACTCGACTATCTGAAGTTCTGGTATGACAAATCCTATAATGCCGCGGCCACAGACCAATGTCAGGCTCCCTGTGGTGGCACCAACGTCAAGAATCTCTATGGTGACAATGCCGACCATCTGGCAGAGATGAACATTACTGCAGGCCGCATGGCGAATGCGTTGGCAACACACATTCTCAGGCTCGCCGATGTATATTTGGTACTTGCCGAGGCCCAAACGCTGATCGACGGCGGCACGACAACCAATGCCGACGCGTTGGCTGCATTCAATGCCGTGCACCAAAGGGCAGTGCCATCCGATGTGGAGAAGACCTCGCTGACCTTCGATGATGTGTGGAAGGAGCGAAGATTGGAATTTGCCGGCGAGGGCGACAGATGGTACGACTTCGTCCGTCGCAGCTATTACGACGTGCAATCATGTATTGCGGAGATCAAGGCGCAGAAGCGAAATGCACTGTATAACTGCGATGTGGTGTACAAACGCTATTTTGAATCCGGCGTGTGGTCGTATGACGAGGCTGCCGGAGAGATGCAGTACGATGACCAAACAGCCAGTCCCAATGTGACGGAACAGAGTTTCCAACTGCCATTCCCCACTGAGGATGTGGCATTGAACCCCCGTCTTGGCAGCAATGCGGAAGCCGTACACGAGGACGTGCGCAATACATACAGTTACTAATCAACCTAAAGAGACTCAACATGAACACATTAAATATGAAATGGAGCTGCTTGACTGCACTCGCATTAGTCGGCATGACGATGACCTCCTGTAAGGATGAGCCGGATAAATACGAGCCGGCCGGAGGCACACCCACGGTTTATTACATTCGCCCGGTGGATGTGGGCAGCAAGGATTCGCTGCTTGTTTCTGCCGCGATGGAGAGCCAAATCTGCTTGGTTGGAGACAACCTCAAGAGCATCAAGGAATTGAAATTCAACGACCAAAAGGCTGTTTTGAATACCAGTTACATCACCGATCACACGCTGATAGTATCTGTTCCCAAGACCATTCCGTCGGTAGTGTCGGACAAGATGTATATGATCACGACAGGAAACGATACCATTCCCTACGACTTCAAGGTCATCGTGCCCGCCCCATCGATTGCTTCGATGAGCAATGAATGGGCCGCTGCCGGTGAGTCGGTGACCATCACGGGCGACTATTTCCTCGATTACGGCAACTATCCGTTAGAGATTCTTGTGGGTAATGGCTATCGCTTGCCGCGTGAGGCCATCACCGGCATCTCCAAGACAAGCATCACTTTCACCATGCCCGCCGACATGCCGGAGCGCGAGAAAATCAGCATCGCCACGAAATACGGTGTTTCCAAGGCCCCGTTCCAATACAAGGACAACCGCGGTTTGCTCTTCGACTTCGACACAGCGTATGATGGTGTCAACGTGTTGGGCAATCATGGCTGGCACGCTCAGAAGATTCAGGCAGACGAAAGTTCGCTCAGTGGCAACTACTTGCTATTGGGAGATGCCGACATGGGAGCCGATGGCGGATGGAATGACGGTAATTTCTCTTTCGAGTATTGGGCCGGAACATGGGATAAGACCTTTGATGGCGACGGACCGAAGCTCAACGATGTGGCTGACTTCACCAACTGGACAGAGAAGAGNNNNGGTCCCGACAAGATCACATTGTTTGCTGCCAACAACACGTTCTTCCACAGTGGGGATGGCTGGGGACGTGCTTTATATATGCCGTGGAACAATGAAAACACCTCGTACGACACCGGCAACAAGTGGGTAACGGTAACCATACCGTTGTCAGACTTCAACAAAGACTGGGACGGCAACGTCGCGCAGAAACTGTTTACGACCGTCGACGATTTTGCTTCACTGACGATTTTCGTGGTGACGGGTTCTTATAACGATAAGACCGTCATACCGACAGGCGTGGATGGCCATCCCATCATCAAGATAGACAATATCCGTGTGGTTCCCAATAAATAATGAAAACATGATTACAGATACAGCTATGAAAAAGAGACTGAGCAATATACTTGCACTGTTCATGATGGTTCTTGCCGGACTGTCATTGACATCTTGCAACGATGGGGAAGATCTCAATACCGACCAATATGGCAATGACATCGCCCTGAACTCTTTCGGACCGAGTCCGGTCTTGCGTGGCGGCACGCTTTTCTTCTATGGCAGCAACCTCGACCAAATCTCCGAGGTGCGGCTTCCCGGTGCCGACCCCATCACATCGATAAGTGTTTTGGCCTCGGGGGCGCACAGTCAGATCTCCATTCAGGTGCCGGCCGAGAAGTGCGACACCGGTATCGTGACCCTCATCACGGCCAAAGGTGGAACGATCAAGACCCTCACTCCCGTGACCTATCGTGAGGACATCAGGGTAGATGGCTTCTTTGTCGGGTCCGAGGGTAACTATGTGGGCAACGTGGGCGACGTGCTCACCGTCAAGGGCGATTACCTTAACCTGCTGCACGGTATCATCTTTGCCGAGAACGACACCGTGACCGAAGATGCTTTTGTGTCTCATGACCGCTACACCATTCAGGTCATCATCCCCGAAGGTGCCCGTACCGGCAAGCTCACGCTGACCGATCTCGCCGCCTCTCCGGCAGAAATCCGCACCGACTCGGTACTGATGGTCAACCTTCCCACCGTGGCATCGCTCTCTCCCGAGACCGCCAAGGCCGGGCAAACCATCACCATTGGCGGTACAGCCCTTACACAGATTGCATCTGTGAAGCTTTCGGGCGCGACGGTTGCCGACAGCAATTTCCTCTCGCAGACCGCGCAGTCGCTTAGCTTCGCATTGCCCGAGCAGGTGTCAGACGGCGAGGTAACGCTCGTCACCAAGTCGGGTGTGAGCATTTCTGCGGGCAGCATCACGACCGTAGTGCCTACCGATTTGAAAGCCGCACCGTCACCGGTGAAGAACGGCAACGAGATCACCATCAGTGGCAAAGACCTTGACCTTGTTACCGGCATCGCGTTTCCCAATGCCTCCGGCGTGCTGAAGAGTGTGTCGGGTACCAAGATTGTTGCTGTTGTTCCCGAGCAGGCACAAGACGGCGACATCAGTCTGACCCTTGCCAACGGTAAGAGTGTGACAGTGGCCTATACCTTGGTAAAGCCCTCGGTGACCGGATGCACCCCCGCATCGCTCATGGCCGGCAGCACGGTCATCATTCGCGGAACCGACCTCGACCTCGTATCGTCTGTCACATTCCCCGGTGAATCCGCGCAGAGCGTCAGCGAGTTCTCGGCCCAGAACGCCTCGGCCATCGGTCTTACAGTGCCTTCTGCCGCAGTGGGAACGGGCTTCACGCTGAACCTCCGCAACGGAACCTCTGTGACCATCGAGTCCGGACTTACCATCCAAGCAGCCACCGACCCGTCTGTGGGAGCCATCAATCCCTCGGGGGCGACGGCCGGTTCGACGATCACCATCAGCGGCAAGAACTTCGACGGGGTAGAGAACGTCTATATCGGAACATACAAGGTAATCAAGTATAGTGCCCGCACCTCGACCGAAATCGTTTGTCAGGTTCCTGCTTCGGCGGCTGCCGGCACGTATAATCTCACCCTTGTGGGCTTCGACGGTACCCGCTACGACGGCGGTAAGTTTGAGGTCATACCGGCAGAGATCAACATTCTTGCCTGCTGCGTGAACCAAGGCGACCGCAGCGTGGTGATGAACTTCCCGTTACCGATCACTTGGGACGACTCCGGCAGGTTCCGCATTCAGAACAATGTCACTCCAAGTCTGAAAGACATGAAGCTCATCGCCGGCCAATCCAAGATGTCATTCTACAAGTCGGGAAGCGGACAGATACAGGTCAATGACGGCAATTGGACAGCGTTCACCACGCTGGCCGACTGGAACGGCACCGAGAGCGTTCTCGAAATGGTGCTCACGCAAGACATGATCGACTGGATTACCGGTGCCAAGAACGATGGTTGGAGCAACAGCGCATTCATCATTCAGGGCAATGGAGTGACCATCTCCAAGATCACCATCACGCCGTAATTTCCGCATGACGGATAAATATCAAGTAACAAAACAAGAGAATGGCAGAACCATCAGACGGTAGTCCGGTTGGTCGAGAAGACTGTACCGATGGTTCATCCGTTCTCTTGTTTACACATTTTCAGTTCAATACTATGCGAAGAATAGTTTTCACTTCCCTCTTGCTTGTCTGTGTGCTCCGGTTATGGGCATCAACAGGCAAGTCTTTGTTTATCACTTTCACGGATAACACCAAGGTGGAGTTTGCCTTGTCGGATACTCCCGAGGTAACGATTGCCGGCGACTCGCTTGTTGTCACCACCCCGTCGCTGCGGGCATCCTATCTCTTGCAGCAAGTGAGCACGTTCACTTATTCCACGACGACGGGCATCCGCGTGGTATCGCCCGACGACATTTCCGTGGGCACCGACTATGTCTCCGTGGCCGGCATCCATCGCGACGTGCGCCTGTTCGCGCTGAACGGCACGGCAGTCACGGTCAGGCCGCGATTCGTCGGAGGCCATACCGTGGTGATTCTCAGCGATTTGCCGCATGGCATCTACATCATCAGCATTCACGGACAATCACTTAAAGTCACAAGGAAATGAAAAAAACACTCTTCACCCTCATGGCCTTCCTGATGGCACTCTTGCTGCCGGCGCAGACCGACGGAGACTTTATCACCATCAACTCCAAGGACGGAGCCAAGACAGATTATAACCTCACAGGGTCTCAAAACACGGTCTCTGCGTTGAGGCACACCGCCGACGGCAAGATGGAGATATACCTCAAGGGCCTCGAAGCCTTTGGCGCGTGGGAGACCTTCGATGTTGACAACATCTCGAACGTGGTTTTCAACGTCTGCCGTCCGTCCGATCTCAACGGCATCAAACTGGCCGATGGCGCTGCCTTGGATGCCACCAAGAGACTCTATAAATACTTGAAACTGAACTATGGAAGTCGTGTTCTGAGCGGCATCATGGCCGATGTGGCGTGGAATCATGATGAGGCCGATGCCGTCTATGCCAAGACCGGTAAATATCCCGCCATCAATTGTTACGACTTTATACACATCCATGTGCCCGACGGCAATGGATGGATCAATTATAAAGACCTCACTCCGGTCACCGAGTGGGCCGATGCGGGGGGCATCGTGTCGCTGATGTGGCATTTCAACGTGCCCAAGACCGAGACCACCACGGTGGGCAGCGACGGCTCGGGGGTAACCACCTTGCCCTCACAAACCACGTTCAAGGCTTCCAACGCGCTCGTTTCGGGCACGTGGGAGAACCAATGGTTCATGGCACAGATGGACAAGGTGGCCGATGTGATGCTGCGATTGCAGGATGCCGGTGTCACGGCACTGTGGCGGCCGTTCCACGAAGCCGCCGGCAACAGCACGCTCAAGTCGGGTGCCGACTGGGGCAAGGCATGGTTTTGGTGGGGTGCCGACGGCGCGGAGACCTACAAACGGCTATGGCAGACCATGTTCAGCCATTTTCAAAGCAAGGGCATCCACAATCTCATCTGGGTATGGACCACGCAGCATTACAATGGCGA
>DBQL01000006.1:10075-37344 GCA_002305235.1 Prevotella sp. UBA1395
GCTTCCATGCAGCATAGCGAGTTCGCGGGCATACAAGCCATGTACCCCGGCAAGCTCGTCGCGTTGAGCGAGTGTGGTGTCGATGCCGCCAACCTCACCCCGACGGCCACTGTGGGCGAGGCGTGGAATGCCGGGGCCAAGTGGTCATGGTTCATGCCGTGGTATGGATCGAACATGCCTTCAGACAGCTGGTGGGCCACCGCGATGGCCGACCCGCGCGTCATCACCCGCGACGAGGTCAACCTTCAGGCCACTATTGTAGCCGAGACGGCCAAGGAAGCCACGCTCAACATGGGTTTGGGATTCAACTTCGGCAACACGTTGGATGCCAACGGCAAGGGCAAAGGCTATGCCGTGAGCGACTATGAGACCTACTGGGGGCAGCCCGTCACCACACCGTCGATGATGACCTTCCTCAAGAACAACGGTTTCAACGCGGTGCGCATTCCCGTCACTTGGTATGAGCATCTCGACGATGCGGGTCAGGTAGACAGCGCGTGGATGAACCGGGTGCAGCAGGTGGTCGATGCCGTGGTCTCCACAGGCATGTACTGTGTGGTCAACGTGCACCACGACACCGCGGCCGGACAGGGTGCTTGGGTCAAGGCCGATGCCGCCCAATATGCTGCCACGGCATCGCGGTTTGCCAACCTGTGGACCCAAATCGCCACCCGTTTCAAGGACTATGACCATCGTCTCTTGTTCGAGGGTTACAACGAAATGCTCGATGCTTCCAACACGTGGAACGCGCCTAAGAGCGCCGACAGCTATGCCGCGCTCAATGCCTACGCGCAGGATTTTGTCACCGCCGTGCGCAACACGGGGGGCAACAATGCCGTGCGCAACCTCATCGTCAACACTTACGCCGGTGGCAACAGCCAAGAGGTGCTCGACAACCTCGTGTTGCCCACAGACCCCGCGCAGGACCATCTTGCCGTGGAGGTGCACTCCTACGACCCATACAACTGGGTGAACACCTACGGGGCATGGAACACTGCATGCAGCAACACGCTGCAGGCCATGTTCGACAGGCTGGACAAGCGGTTTTTGAGCCACGGCATTCCGGTCATCATCGGCGAGTATGGGTCTCACGGCGACAACGTGAGCATCACGTCGTCATCGTCTGACGCGCTCAAGCAGGCTGCCGCAGACCAAGCCCGCGACATGGTGAGCCGTGCCAAGGCATTGGGCATCGCCACCTTCTACTGGATGAGTATCTTCGAGGGTGCCGACCGCACCGTGCCCCAATGGTCGCTCCCCACGACGGTCGGCGCAATGGTCAAGGCTTATAACGAATAATGAGATGAAAACAAACACACTGATTTATTTCTTGCTTGCCGCCCTGCTTTGCGTCTCGTGCAACGGCAAACGCAAGTCGTATGATGAGATGGGAAGCGACGGAATGACCACCCGCACCGAGAACCTTCAGGCCAATCTGCGCGCCATCGCCAATCAGGGCGTGCTTGTCGGACAACAGTATGGCACGCTCTCCGGGGTGGGGTGGCGTGCCGATTCCACCGGCCGGAGCGACATGCAAGGCATTTGTGGCGACCATCCCGCATGCTGCGGGTACGAGCTGTGTGGCATAGAGCGTGGCATGAGGCATAACGTGGACAGCGTCTCTTTCGACGACATGCGCAAGGACGTGTTGCGCCTTTTCCGCAGGGGCGGACTCATCCAAATGACGTGGACCGCCCCCGACCATCATGGCGACGACCGGCTGTTGGAGACATGGCTCACCCGTGTGGCCCGTTTCCTCGGCTCGTTGCAAGATGGCTATGGCATCAAAGCGCCCGTGGTGCTTATGCTTTATCCGCATGACGGGCGGTCGTGGTATACCCGGCTAAGTGCCGACGACTATAAGGCGCTCTACCAATCGGCTGCCGACAAGCTCAAAGACCTCGGGGTGACCAATGCCGTGATGGGCTGTTCGTTCGCCCATATAGCCGGCAACAAGGCCGCGGAGGAACTTCTGCCCGACGGAGTCGACGTGCTGCATGCCGATCTTCGGCTCACCGCGGCGCAGGCGTCTGCCGCCCATTCGCTTTTGGACAGAGAGGTGTCGGCCCTTGTGGGCATGGCGCAGCAACACAACATGGCTGCCGCCATGACCACCGGCATCCAAGGACAAGCCACGCCGGGCTTCTTCTCGGGCACGATAGCTGGCCTTGTAAAGCAGTACCGACTGTCTTATATCCTGTTTGGGGCCAACCGCGGAGAGCCGCACGAGGGCCGTTTCTATGTGCCTTATCCCGGATGCTCCAACGAGCTGATCGACGATTTCGTGAAGTTTTATAACGCGGAGCCCACCATTTTCCTCGGAGACCTGAACGGACTCTATCTCAAGAAAGACTGACAAAGTGTTGTCGACCATCCTTGTCGGGCAACCTGTCATCGCCACACCCCGTCGCAATCTGCACGTCTTACGGCCGGCATGGCCACGCCACGCGATTGTGACGGGGTGCCGGTTTTGTCAAAATAGAATCACGGATTCTGAAGCGTCAAAATTTTTGTTCTACATCATCAAATCCGCTTTTTTGTCAAATCATTTTCTTCTCCATCTTCCGTTTTCTCCCTTTCTTCGTGCCCCAAGACTGTTTTTCGCTTGCGTTGAGGGCTTTATCGCGTTGTGAAATGGCCGTGATTGCGACGCGATGAGATAGCTTTCGCCGTGCGATAAGATAGTAATGGCACGCGTTTGGGCCGCATTTTCCTGAAAGAAAAGTGTGCAATCTGTATATATCGTTGATATATAGAAACTTACTAAATAAGTCCATTTTGGGCGTACAGCGGTGCGACCGACCAAGTGATTGAGAATTTTCGAATCTCAGCGAGGCTTTTGTCAAGATTATTCGTGGTGTCTGTCCTTGTTTTGGCCAATGCCTTTTCACGTTGTTCAGTGACATGGTTCGAGCATTTTCTCGCATGGCAGACAGCCGATGACTGTCGTTCGGCATGCCCCGTTCACCGGTTGCCCGAAGGGTAATCCATCCGTCTGCTCGCCTGTGCCGGTGTCTTGCCGGCAACCACCGGCATAGTCTCCTGAGGTATTGTCAAAGCGCGACGGCACAAAAAAAGCTCCCCCGGCCACACAAAGGGCAGGGGGAGCAGTGATGATGAATTGCCGATACGATCGGTCAAAGAGCTTTATTTGGCATAGAGTGCCACCACGGTCTCGTAGAGTTCCTGCTTGCCGCTGGTCTGTTTGGGCTCGCCGGTCTTCTTGGCGTAGTCCACCAGTTCTTCGAGCGAGAGCTTGCCGTCCTCAAACTTCTTGCCTTCGCCGGCGTCAAAGCTGGCATAACGCTCCTCCAGCATCTTGGGCAGCGGACTCTCGTCGATAATGGCGGCAGCGTTGAGCAGGGCGCGAGCCATCGCGTCCATACCGCTGATGTGTGCGATGAAGATGTCCTCGGGGTCGGTGGAGTTGCGGCGCAGCTTGGCGTCGAAATTGCTACCGCCATTGCCCAAGCCACCATTGCGGATCACTTGCATCATGGCCTGTGTCAGTTCGAAGTTGTCGATGGGGAACTGGTCGGTATCCCATCCGTTCTGAGCGTCGCCGCGGTTGGCGTCGATCGAGCCGAGCATACCGTTGTCTACGGCCACGGCCAGCTCATGCTCAAAGGTGTGTCCGGCCAGTGTGGCGTGGTTCACCTCGATGTTTACCTTGAAATCCTTGTCAAGACCGTTGGCACGGAGGAATCCGATCACGGTCTCTGTGTCTACGTCATACTGGTGCTTGGAAGGCTCCATCGGCTTTGGCTCGATGAGGAAGGTGCCTTGGAAGCCCTTGGAACGGGCATAGTCGCGGGCGGCGGTGAGCATCTTGGCCAAGTGGTTTTTCTCGCGCTGCATCTGCGTGTTGAGCAGACTCATATAGCCCTCGCGGCCACCCCAGAACACGTAGTTGGTACCGCCGAGTTTGATGGTGGCGTCGATGGCGTTCTTGATCTGTACGGCGGCACGGGCCACGACATCAAAGTCGGGGTTGGTGGCGGCACCGTTCATATATCGCTTGTTGCTGAACACGTTGGCCGTACCCCACAGCAACTTCACGTTTGCCTCTTTCATCTTCTCTACGGCATAGTCGGTGATGGCCTTCATGCGGGCCTCATACTCCTCGATGGTGGCACCCTCTTCGACGAGGTCGATATCGTGGAAGCAGAAATACTCGATGCCGAGCTTGTTCATGATCTCGAAACCGGCGTCCATCTTGTCCTTGGCACGCTGTACGGCATCAGAGGCCTCGTCCCACGCATAATGGCGGGTAGCGCCACCAAACTGGTCGCCGGAGGCATCGCCCAAGGTGTGCCACCAAGCCATAGCGAACTTCAGCCAGTCTTTCATCTTCTTGCCTTTCACCACGCGCTCGGGCTCGTAGTAGTGGAATGCCATTGGATTTTTGCTCTCTGCGCCCTCAAAGGGAATCTTGCCTACCTGTGGAAAAAATTCTTTTGTCATAATTGTTGTTTTTAGTTATGGTTATTGTCTTGATTGTAAATGTAGTCGTTTTGAAGAGATGTGGGGTGTGCCCGTTCTTCGGTGGGAGCGTGGCGGCCGTGCGTGGCATGCCTGTGGGGTGTGCGTGAGGTCTTCCGCCCCATCGCGGGCCTGTTTAAAGCATCTTGCCCAACACGCTTTTCCAGCGGGCGTAAGCCTCTGCATACTCGGCCTTGCGCTGCTCGTCGGGTTCGATGACAGCCAGTTTTTTCAGGCTGGCGAACGCCTCGTCGTGGTCGCGGTAGATGCCGCATCCCATGCCTGCGCCTTTGGCTGCGCCCATGCTGCCATCGGTCTCATAGAGTTCGATGGTTGCCCCGCTTGTCGATGCCAATGTGTCTCGGAAGGTCTCGCTGAGGAACATGTTGGCCCGGCCGGCGTGAATCTTGCGGATGTCCATGCCCATTTGCCTCATGATCTCCATGCCATAGCAGAACGAGAACACGATGCCCTCTTGCGCGGCGCGCATGACATGCGCCCGGGTGTGATGGTTGAAGTCAAGCCCGTTGATCGAACAGCCGGTCTCACGGTTCTCCATCACGCGCTCGGCACCATTGCCAAAGGGTATGACAGTGAGTGCGTCGGAACCGATAGGAGCCGTAGCGCACAGCTCGTTCATCTCTGCATAGCCCATGCCCGTGGGGGCGATGTTGCGCCTTACCCACGCGTTGAGGATGCCGGTGCCATTGATACACAGCAAAACGCCGAGGCGTGTCTGCTCGGGAGTATAGTTTACGTGGGCAAAAGTGTTGACCCTGCTCTTGGGATCGTAGCCGGTCTCGCCCAAAACACCATAGACCACACCTGAGGTGCCGGCCGTAGAGGCAATCTCTCCGGGGTTGAAGACGTTGAGGCTCAGGGCGTTGTTGGGTTGGTCTCCGGCGCGGTAAGACACGGGTGTGCCCGCTTTAAGACCCAATTCGGCGGCAGCTTGTCTGTTCACGCGGCACTGCACGGCAAACGTCGGTACAATGTCGGGCAGCAGGGCGGTGTCGAACCCATAATAGTCGAGCAGGAAACGGGCCGGTGATTTTTTGGCAAAATCCCAAAACATACCCTCACTCAGTCCGCTGATGGTGGTATTGATCTCGCCCGTGAGCCGCATGGCGATATAGTCGCCGGGCAGCATCACCTTATATATACGTTCGTAGACCTGCGGCTCATTGGCCTTGACCCATGCCAGTTTGGCGGCGGTGAAGTTGCCGGGCGAGTTGAGCAGGTTGCGCAGGCAGAAGTCGGGACCGAGGTCTGTGAATGCCTTCTCGCCATAGGGAACGGCGCGTGAGTCGCACCAAATGATGGCGTCGCGCAGGGCATTGCCTTCGCGGTCTACACAGACAAGGCCATGCATTTGATAGGAAATGCCGATGGCTTGGATGTCGTCACCCTTGGCTCCGGTCTCGGCCATGATTTTCTTCAAGGCCAGTTTGGCGTTGTCCCACCACATTTGAGGGTCTTGCTCGGCCCATCCGGCTTTGACAGCCGTGATGGGAGCCTCATGTTCGGGGAAGAAAGCCGTGGCTGCCATTGCGCCGGTCTCGACATCGACCAACGATGCTTTCACACTGCTGGAGCCTACGTCGAAACCCAAAAGGTATTGTTTGTTCATCTTTAAGATAGATTTTAATGGTTCGTTGAAACTACTGCAAAGATAAAAACAAATCGCCATTCCAATCGGTTTTTACGTTCCATAGTTTTGTAAATTTGTCTCAAATACATATAAAGTTAACAAAATGTGGTATTTTCGGGTTGAAAAATCGTGATAATACAGAAACAAAAGCGTAAGAAACATGAACAAAAGCCTATCTGCGGACGAAGCGTTATCTTTGTAAAGCACTAACAAACCGCGAATATGAAACGTTTATTTTTGAATCTCTTGTTGTTGTTATCCTTGTTGCCCGCATGGGGTGGTAATACATTCCGCAACCCGGTGTTGTGGGCCGACGTGCCCGATCCTGACGTAATCAGGGTGGGAGACGATTTCTATATGGTCACCACCACCATGCACCTGATGCCCGGGGCACCCATCATGAAGTCGAAAGACTTGGTGAACTGGAAGACTGTGGGCTATATTTTCCCGCGTCTCACAGACTCCCCTAAATATAATATGGTGGAGGGCACGGTCTATGGGCGCGGCCAATGGGCCACCTCGCTGAAATATTACAAGGGCAAGTTTTACGCGCTCTTCGCGCCCAATGATAATCCCGGCGGCGAGACATATATCATGAGTGCCGACAAGGCCGAGGGTCCTTGGACGCTGGTGAGCAGACTTCGCCATTTCCATGACGCTACGTTGTTCTTTGATGACGACGACCGCGTGTACGTGGTATATGGTACGGGCGAGATGGTGGAGTTGTCTGATGACCTGAAGTCGGTCAAGGAAAACTCGCATGTCAGGCTGTTTGAGCGTGATGAGGAGGAGAAGGGGTTGCTGGAAGGCTCAAGGGTGATCAAATATAATAATAGGTATTATCTGCTGATGATCTCGTGGCCGCAAGGCAAACTGCGCCGGCAGGTGTGCTATCGGGCAGACAATATCACCGGCCCTTATCAGAAAAAGGTGATTCTCGAGACTTCGTTCGCCGGATTTCATGGCGTGGGACAGGGTACGATTGTCGATACCCCGGACGGCCGTTGGTTTGGCATGATTTTCCAAGACCGCGGCGGTGTGGGTCGGGTGATGACCTTGGAGCCATGCCGATGGATTGACGGATGGCCCATGCTCGGTGATGAAGAGGGCAATGTTCCCGAAGAAATGGAGAAGCCTGTCTTGGGATTCGAGGGCGGCGAGATTGTGAGCAGCGACGATTTCGACGGTGAGACCTTGGGGTTGGACTGGCAGTGGAACCACAACCCCGTGGACGAGGCATGGTCGCTCCAAGAGCGTAAGGGATGGATGAGACTGAAGACATCGCGCACGGCCGACAATCTCTTCCTCGCGCCCAATACGCTCAGCCAGCGCATGGAGGGTCCGGGCTGTGAGGGGGAGGTCAGGATAGACATCTCGAAGATGAAAGACGGTGATGTGGCAGGATTTACGGTGTTTCAGGGTGATGCTGCCGTGATGTCGATTGAGAAAACCGGTGGCAAGACCTATATCGTAGGCAGCACACAGTCGGTGAGCTTGGAACCACGCAGTCATGCCGTGACAGCGGTAGACCGCAAGGACGTGATGCGTTTGCCGTTGCGCCGGAATGTGGTCTATCTCAAGATCACGGCCGATTTCACTTTGGGCAAGGATCTGGCGCAATTGCTTTACAGCACCGACGGAAAGCAGTGGAACACGTTGGTGAAAGACTTCAAGATGCGCTACGATTACCGCAGGATGTTCATGGGCTCCCGGTTTGGAATATTCAACTATTCGACGAAAGACAAGGGCGGATATATCGACGTGGACTACTTCAGATACCGCAGAATAGAGTAGAATGAGACGAAAAGAAAAAGATATGAGACGTCTTGTTTATGGGTGAAACATGTGCAAAAAGGTTGTAAACTCATGTTGCAAGACTTCTGTATCAAATATTATAACTTTGCAGTGCACTAAAAACCTAAGAAAGTTCAATTACCAATAAATCATGACAACGATCGAATCTATTAAACGAAGGCTGATCAAGGCTTCAGGGATCACGATGCTGCTTGCGGCGTGCGGTCTCGGCTTTGTGTCGTGTGACAAGTATGATCTTGACACGATCTCGCCATCATGGTTGGGGCAGTCCATTTATGATTACCTCAAGGACAACGGTAATTATACCTATACGGTAAAGATTATCGATGACTTGGGATACTCGGAGGTTCTGGCCCGGACCGGTTCTAAAACTCTTTTTGTGGCTGATGATGATGCCTTCAATCGTTTTTTCAAAAACAACGAGTTTGGTGTTAGAAGTTACGAGCAGCTGTCTACCTCGCAGAAGAAAATGCTGCTCTTCGGTTCGATGATCAACAACAGCTTCCAAATCAACAATCTCTCGAGCACCGAAGGGCCCGTGGAGGGCGCATGTATGAGAAGGTTGTCGTCGGAAACTGTTTATGACACGGTGCCGGTCTTGAAAGCCACGGATATGCCCAACAATCCGTATTGGAGCCGCTATCGGGAGAAAGGCGAGCTTGTGTGCCTGCAAGACATGTCTATTGTGCCGATGATTCACTTCATTGAGAAACATTTGGTCAACAACAAGATCACCAATGACGACTATAATTTCGTCTATAATGGCTCCATTTCACGGCAAAGCGGCGATGCCAGTGTCAATGGCGTACAGATCACAGAGCAGAACATCAAGTGTTCCAATGGATTTGTACATAAGGTACAAGACGTGATGATGCCGTTGAAAAACATGGCCGAGCTGATTCGCAGCAAAAGCCAGACCTCGCAGTTCAACAATCTGTTGGAGCGATTCTGCGCACCTTATTACAGCAAGACGGCTACCGATAATTATAACCGTCTTTATAACAAGAGCGTGGACTCGGTATTCCAAAAGAGATTTTTCTCATCCAAGAGTCAGGACGGCCAACCCCTGAACGTGTCGCCGGACAATGGTCCGGTGCAGTTGCTGAAATATGACCCGGAATGGAACTCATACTATTCGGGTGAGGCAACTTCATCGTCCAAGGAGGTGGCTTTGGAGCAAGACATGGGTGTGATGATGGTGCCGAGCAACCAAGCGATGGAAGAATACTGGAACACCGGAGCGGGACGCGTGTTGAAAGACTATTACGGCTCATGGGACCGCGTGCCCGACTATGTTGTCGCCGAGTTGATCAACAACAACATGCTCAACTCTTTCGTGTCGAGCGTGCCGAGCAAATTCTCCAGTATCATGAACGATGCCAACGATCCTATGGGAGTATCGCAGGCCGATATCGACAGTGTGTGGCTGGGATGCAACGGAGCCATCTACCTGACCAATAAGGTCTTCTCGCCCACGACATACGTGAGCGTGCTGTTCCCGGCGTTTATCAATGAGGCCATGAGCATCATGCGTTGGGGTGTGTATCGCTGCCAGTACAACGTATATCTCAATTCTCTCAACTCGGTTTACAGCTTCTTCATACCCACCAACAACGCGTTGTTGGAGTATATCGACCCGGTGTCGTTTGGAAAGAGCACCACGCAGCTCTTCAGGTTCCATTATGACGGCAGCAAGACCGATGATGCCGAGCGCGTGTGGGCAAGCATTTGGAATTACAATACGGAGACCAAGGAGGTGGGAGACTCTGTGGGCAAGGCCTCATACGACCAGATTGTGGACCGCCTGCAAGACATTCTCGAGAACCATATCATTCTTGGCGATGTGACCGATGGCAGTACTTATTATCGGACAATGGGCGGTTCGGAGGTCAAGGTGACCAATACCGGATTGGGACAGAACGGTATGAAGATTGAAGGAAGCTGGCAACTGAACGAGGGCTCGGCCAATCCAATCGACTATATCTATAATCAGGAAAACGGTAGGAGCTATATTTTGGGCCAAGAGCCTATCATGTGTACCCGCATGACCGTTCGCGACATCTTGGCGAAGCATGAGGAATACAGTATGTTCCTGCAGTTGATGGACGGCAGCGGACTCTTTGAGACCATTCATAACAACCGGAATGCATGTGGCGGAACAAACATCAGCGTGTTCAACACCTATCACTATACGGTATATGTGCCAACCAATGAGTCTATAGAAGCATTGATCGCGGCAGGAAAATTGCCCACATGGGAGCAGGTAGAGAATGCCGACGCCAATGGAGACTATGCCAAGAAGTCGGCCGACTCGGCCACAATCGTGAATTTCCTGCGCTATCATATTCAGGACAATGCCGTATTTATCGGAGCCAAACCCACAAGCGGAGACTTTGAGACAGCGGCATTCAATAAGGCCAACGAGAGTTTCTACAAGCTGCGTGTACAGTCGGATGGGAACCAGATTTCAGTGACAGACGCGAAGGGAAACAAGCGCAAGGTGTTGACTTCCAACTCCCAACTGTATAATCAAATGGCCAAGGAGTATCAGTATAATAGTAGTGATGCCGCAAGGGCAACCCAGATAGAGACCAGCTCCTCGGCTGTGGTGCATCTCATAGATGGTCCATTATTGCATTAAAAAAAATATAATCGAGATATGAAAACTAAAAGCATTCAACGGATATCTGCACTTGCCCTCATGGGATTGCTGTCTTTGGGGCAAACGAATGCTCAAGAGGCGGGACAGATTATCACAGGAACGGTGAACGATAGCTTTGGTCCTGTGATGATGGCCAATGTCGTCGAGATAGATGCTTCCAAACGTATCGTGTCGTCTACACAAACGGATATCAATGGTAATTTCTCCTTAAAGATCCAAAGTCCGAAAAACAAACTGAGAGTTTCATTTGTGGGAACCAAGACTCAGACGTTGCAAATTAACAAGACGGAATACAGCATCATGCTTGAGGACGAGCAGATGATTCAGGAGGTGGTGGTCAATGCCAAGCGCAGATCGGGTGGATCGGGATTGAATATTCCGGTGGACGAGATCTCGACGGCACAGCAGTCGATCAGTGCCAAGGAGTTTGAGGGATTAGGCGTGAGCACTATCGACGAGGCGCTGCAAGGACGTATTGCCGGACTTGACATCGTGGCGAACAGCGGAAACCTTGGTTCGGGAACATCGATGCGATTGCGTGGTGTCAGCTCTGTCAACATGAGCGGTGAGCCACTGATTGTGGTCGATGGTAATGTTTGGGAGACAGATGCCAAGTTTGATATCAATGGCGCCAATGATGAGAAGTTTGCCGAGCTGCTGAACGTGAATCCCGAGGATATCGAGAGCATCTCCGTGCTGAAGGATGCCGCTGCTACTGCCATTTGGGGTTCGCAGGGAGCCAACGGTGTAATCGAGATCAAGACTAAGCGCGGAGCGCGCGGACGCACGCAGGTGACCTATAGCTACCGAGTGACCGGGACTTATCAGCCCGAAGGATACAAGATGCTTACGGGCGACCAATACACCATGCTGATGAAGGAAGAATACTTTAACCCCAAACTAAGTGATGCTTCCAGCAATATCATCGAGTTCAATTACGACCCCAGCTATTCGGAGTATGAGATGTATAACAATAATACCGACTGGATCAAGGCGGTGAAACAGACCGGATGGCAGCAGCAACACTATGTGTCTTTGGCCGGCGGTGGTGAGAAGGCTAACTTCCGCGTGACGGCGGGTTACGACCATGACACGGGAAGTATCATCAAGCAAACGCTCAGCAGATATACCTCACGCGTGGCGTTAGACTATTTTGTCAGTGACCGAATCAAGATTCAGACGAACATCGCTTTCACCTACACGCGCAACAACAGGAACTATACGGACCTGTTGTCCATATCATATAAGCGTATGCCCAACCTCTCTATCTATGAGCAGGACAACACGGGGCGCGACCTTTCCAACTATTATAACATCCTGCCGACGGTAAGCTCGGAGCTGCGTGACCAACTGTCGCAGTTCAATCCGGTTGCCATCGCTGACTTGGCGACCAACCGCGAGACCAGTTATAATATCGAACCGGAGTTTAAATTGAATTACGAGCTGTTGGGAACGGAAGAAAGCAAGAGCCGACTGACCTACGAAGGTAAGATCGTATTTAATATTTTCAACAAGTACAACGATACTTTCCTCCCGGCTTCCTTGAATACTCAGGGATGGAGCAGCAGCAATCAGAACAGCACTACATCTGTTTCCAACAAGAGTTTGGGCGTGACGACCACGCATACATTGACTTTTGCCCCTCACTTCAATAATGAAGACCACTCGCTCATGATGATGATCAGGGGGCAAGTTACTGATGGTAACAGCAATTCGCAGACTACGGGAGAATATGGTTTGCCCACCGGCACCATTACAGGACCGAGTGCCCCCGGTATCATCAATCAGTTTGGCACCTCGGCCGGCAGGTGGCGTAGCGTATATTTGACTTATTCGGCCCACTATGCGTACAAAGGCCGCTACATGGCCGACTTCTCTGTTCGCCGCGATGGCTCCACGAAGTTTGGACCGGACCAGCGTTGGGGTAACTTCCCCGCATTCTCCTTGAGATGGAATATCAGTAAGGAGCCTTGGTTTAAGAATGCCATGCCTTGGTTCAGCATGCTGTCTTTGCGTCCGGGATGGGGTATAGTCGGCAATCAACCCAACGGTGAATACCTCTATTTGAGCAAATATTCCAATGGTGCCGGATATATGGGCGAAGGCTCGGTATATCCCAGCAATATCCAGTTGAAGAACCTGAAATGGGAGCAAAAGGAAACCTACAACATCGGTCTCGACTTTGGTTTCTTCAATGACCGACTCAATGGTAATGTGGAATTTTATGTTCAGAACACCAGTGACCTGCTTATGGTGAATCGCGGCATACCGAGATCATCAGGCTTTACGGCCTTGTCTTACCAAAATGTGGGTAACATGAAGAATGTGGGTTGGGAGTTTAACATCAACGGAAACAGGATATTGCGGGTTGGTCCGGCATCTCTTGACTTCAACATTACATTTGCCAACAACAAGAATCAGATTACGAAGATGGATGAGACGGTGCTCAGTAACATGAATCGTGAGTTTGATTATCAGAACGGGTCTTATCTCACTCATATCGAATTGAACCGTGCTTTCGGATCGATTTACGGCTTCCGGTATAAGGGCGTGTATCAGTATTCTGAATATTCCGAGACTGAAGTTGCGGGTGTGAGTGGTCCAAACTCTCCCGTTGTGCGTGATGCCAATGGTCAGGTGGTATTTGATGAGAAGGGCCAGACAAAGCCTGTCTACTTTGGATACGGTACTAACTCCGAGTATGAGTTCAAGGGAGGTGACGCGATCTACGATGATATTAACCATGATGGTACTATCGACGAGCTTGATATTGTGTATCTTGGTTCCTCACTGCCTAAGATTACCGGTGGATTTGGTTTCAAGATCAATATTGGACGCTTCACTTGGAACAACCAGTTCAACTTCCGCTGGGGTAACAAGATCATCAATCGCGCCCGCATGCTTGCCGAGAATATGTACTCGAATAACAACCAGAGCCGTGCCGTCGACTGGCGATGGCGTGTGGAGGGAGATATCACTGAGATTCCCCGCGCATTGTATCAGAGCGGCTACAACTGGCTGGGCAGCGACCGATTTGTAGAGAATGGTTCGTTCCTTCGACTCAACTACACCCAGATTTCATATAGTTTCTCGCCTAAAAGCCTGAAGAAAATCGGCCTTTCGCGTATGAGTTTCTACGTTTCTGCCAATAATCTTTTCTGCTTGACACAGTATAGTGGCGCAGACCCGGAGGTAGGTTATGGCTCGTATGGCATTGTGTATGACAGTGCGCAGACACCGCGATCTCGTTCTTTTACCGGAGGTATCACCATCGGATTCTAATCTTGAAAACGAAAACATCATGAAACAATTAGTTATATTTCAATCATTGGGGAGAAAGAAGCAGCGCATGGGGGCTTTGTCCAAGAAACTTCTGGGCATGGGCATCACAACGTTGATGCTGACCTCCTGTGGCGATTTCCTCGATACATTACCGTTGAACGATGTGGTATTGGAGAACTTTTGGACTCAGAAATCCGACGTGACCAGTGTCCTCAACAGCTGTTACGAGTCGTTGGAATCATCCGACTGCATCACTCGTATGGGCCTTTGGGGAGAGATTCGGTCGGACAATATGATCCAAGGGGCATCGACAAGCTATCAGGTATCAGATATTCTGAAAGAGAACCTATTGCCTACCAATGGGTTCACCAATTGGCTGGTGTTCTATCAAACCATCAATAGATGCAACACCGTATGTCATTATGCACCTGTGGTTCAGGCCAAAGACCCCAACTACACCGATGCCCAGATGCGAGCAAACATTGCTGAGGCAACGGCCATTAGGGCCTTGTGCTACTTCTATCTCATCCGTACGTTCAAGGATGTGCCTTATACCACACGTCCGAGCATTGACGATACGGAGATCTACCAAATCCCGGCCACACCCTTCAACGCTGTGCTCGATTCCATCATCAACGACTTGGAGAGCGTGAAAGACTTCGCCGTGCGCCGTTATTACACTGACGACAGCAGCAATGCCTATTATAACTCCTCGCGGATCACGCGTTGGGCCATCTACGCCATGCTTGCCGATATGTATCTTTGGAAGGGAGATTGGGACAAGTGCATCAGCTATTGCGACCTGATTCTTGACTACAAGAAGCTGCAATACAAGGAGCTTCGTGAGAAAGATGTGAACAATGTGGCCGACCTCGAGCTGTTCAACGGCTATCCGCTGATCATGGAACAAGAGACCGGAAGCGTGCTGTCGGGTCATGCCTATAACGAGATCTTCGGCAACGGCAACTCCTTTGAAAGCATCTTTGAACTTTATTTCCGCAACAACCAGTCTGTTTCCAACTCATGGGTGACCACATATTACGGTAGCAACTCCAATGTGTTGGGACAGCTCAGTGCCCCCGACTTTCTCTATAAGGATGCTGCAACGGGAAATAATAAGTTGTATACGCGCAACGATTGCCGTGTATACGAGAACATGCAAAGTGCCTCTTCTCGCTATGCGATTACCAAATATGCGCGTCAAACCGTATCGATGAACACCAAGAATGTGACTACTGAGGCCGACCTTAAACTTCAGGCCACCCGTCGAAGCAATGCTTACAGCAATTGGATCATTTACCGCATGACCGATATTATGCTCATCAAGGCCGAGGCATCGGTACAAAAGGGCGAGGAAAATTTCCCCGTGGCGTTCTCCTTGGTCAACGCCGTCAACAAGCGTGCCAAGAATGCTTACACCTCGGCTGTTACCGATACGCTCAAGGCCAAAGACTATCAAAGCAAGCAACAACTTGAAGAACTGGTGCTCGATGAGCGTCAACGAGAGTTGATGTTTGAAGGAAAGCGATGGTTTGACCTTGTTCGTCTTGCCCGTCGCGACGGCGATACCCATCGCCTTGTAAGCAGAGTGGTCAATAAATATGTCGACAATGTGAATGCCATTCGCATCAAGCTCGCCGACCCCAACATCATCTATTGGCCCTACTATGAGGAGGAACTCAAGGTGAATCCTTATCTTGTGCAGAATCCTGCTTACAATACCGGAGATAATTCCCAACTGTCTCATAAATAGAAAAGAATGCGTTTTATGAAAAAGATATATTATTTCATCCTGCTCATGCTCACCGCTTCTTTTGGAGCGACCATGCAGAGTTGTTCCGATGAGGAAATGCCCACGACCTATTACACATCCGTCAAGCAAACGGCAGCAGCTTTCATCTCCGCTGATCCCGAACGGTTCAGTGAGTTTGAGGCCATTCTTAATCGTTCCAACTATTACACCTTGCTGTCCACCTACGGCACTTTCACCCTGTTTGCACCTACCAATTCGGCCGTAGACCGGTATCTGAAGCAGAACGGTTGGGCATCGGTCAATGATATTCCACAGGCCAAATGCGATACCATCGCACGTACACATATCGTCAAGCGGGGTGCTTATTTCACCACGGATGTCAGTGATGCCTCATTGCCCGAGATGAATATGAACGACCGTTATATCACCATCTCGTCCGATTCGGATGTGACCAATGGCAACGCACTGGTGTTTTACGTGAATAAGAACTCCAAGATGATAGCCCGCGACGACTCCGTGACCAACGGTGTGGTTCATACCATCGACCAAGTGCTCGAGGCAAGCAACCTGTTTTTGCCCGACCTGATCGACGAGAATCCTAAACTCAAGATCTTCAGCGAGGCTCTTCATCTCACCGGTATGAGCGATTCCATTTCCAAATATATTGACGAGAGCTATACCATCAGCCTCGATTCTGTTGTCGATGGTGTGGCCACGATGTATGGTGGACGTCCCACGCAGGCTTATTGGCCGGAGAAACGCTATTTCAAGTTCTCCGCCTTCGTCGAGACCGACTCTATTTTTGCCTTGCATGGCATCAACAACCTCGACGATCTGAAAGCTTATGCCAAGAAAGTGTACGACCAGACTTATCCTAATGACGCAGGTCTTTATGATGACGATTGGACCAACCGCAAGAATCCGCTCAACCGCTTCATCTCTTATCACCTCATCGACCGTTTGGGCAATTACAGCGATTGGGTCAGCACCGGAGCCATTCGCGAGCAGTGTTGCGTAACGTCTGTTTTAGACCCTGAAGACTATTACGAGACAATGTGCCCCGGCACCATCGCACGATTCAGCGGTCCGTCGGTAGGCCTCTTCATCAACCGCAAGGGATTGCAGAACAACGCCTCCATCCGTGGTGTCAAGGTGTTGTCTCCCTCAGAGTCGGGACAGGCCGACCAAAACGCCTTGAACGGCATGTATCACTTCATCGATGACATCTTGGTCTATTCCACCGACGTGCGCGACAAGGTGCTCAACACCCGCATTCGCATAGACGGAACAACGATGAGTGCTGACTTTATGAACGCCGGCGCACGTGGACATCTTGGTGAAAACTATATCACCGGCTTCAAGCATGCCTACATCAAAGACTGGAAGGTCAGCGAGGAGACATTTATCGGCGTACACAGTAACGAGGTCTATTGGCACTCTTACGAGGGTAATGCCATCTGTCTGATGGGTATTTATGATGTGAGCATGAAGTTGCCGCCGGTGCCAAGCGGCACCTACGAGATCCGAATGGGCTATACCGTCGGTGTAGAGCGTGGTGTGGTACAAGTCTATCTTAACAATGAACCTTGCGGCATTCCCATCGACCTTCGTATCTATGGTGTCAGTCCGCTTGTCGGATGGGTGGCCGATGGCGATGATGAGAATGAGAATCTCGCCAACGATAAAGCCATGCACAACCGCGGATACATGAAGGCAATGGACAGTTATCGATCATCCGGAGGCAATGTTTTCCGTCAGAATGTGGAGAACCTGCGTCGTGTGCTCGTCACCACCCATCTTGAAGAAGGCAAGGACTATTACTTGCGTTTCCGTCAGGTGCTCGACGATCCCAAGTGTTACCTCTCTTTCGACTATATCGAGCTTTGTCCGGCCAGTGTCTACAACAGTCCGGTGGGCGAGGACCCGCATTGATAACCCATAGAGACATGACTTGATTTCTGAACCAAGAAACATTAAAATATGAAATACATCAAGACAATCACCATGATGACCATCGCCGGGGCGACGCTTGCGTCGTGCTCCGATTGGACCGATCATTATGAAAATGGCGCAGGGATTTCAGACAACGCATCCCTTTGGGAGACGCTCAAGGCCGACTCCCGGCTCAGCGACTTTTGTGACGTGCTGGAGCAGACCAAGATATTTCGCCATCATCGGCGCACCTCGGTGAGCTATGCCGACCTGCTCAACGGCGGACAGGCTTTCACGGTTTTCGCCCCGGTCAATGGCACTTTCAACAAGGACTCGCTCCTTCAACTGGTGCAGACCGATCAGGGCGACTCCACGGTTGAGAAGTTTTTTGTGCGCAATCACATCGCCGCCTCGTCTGCTTCGGCCATCGACCGATCTTCCGAGGTGAGGCTGTTGAACAAGAAGCACGTCACGCTCTCCGTGTCAAACGTAGAGGGAACGTCTATCATCTCACCCAACGTCCATGCCAAGAACGGCACTCTTCATGTGCTGGGTACCAAGATGCCTTATCAGTACAGCCTCTATGAGTCGATGACCGACAGGCCCGAGTTTTCTGCCGTGGGCAATTTTCTCCGTGTCTATGATGAGGATTATTTCAATGAGGATGCCTCTATCTCCAGCGGATTGGTAGACGGTCTGCCCGTATACGTAGACTCCGTGATCTCCGAGCGTAACCGTATGTTGGAGCGTATCGGCCTGATCAATGCCGAAGACTCCACCTATTGGATGGTGGTGCCCACACAGGCAGGATGGGATAAGGCCTATAACGAGGCCGCATCCTATTTCATTTATGATGCCAAGGTGCCCAAGAGAGACTCGGTGCAATATTATTGGACCAACCGTGCGTTGCTCGAAGATGCTATATTCAACATGAATATCCAGTCTTCATACCGCGACTCCCTGAAATCTGTTCAGTATAACCCGTACAGGCCCAAGTACCACGTGTTCTACAAGCCTTTCGACAACGGCATCTTGTCTGACACCAAGGCGGTAGACTGCAGCAACGGAGTGTTGTACGAGACAGAACGTTGGCCATTCACCCCTGAGCAGACTTATTTCAAGGAGCTGCGTACCGAGGGTGAAAACACCGGTCGCATCACGGCTTATAACGCCTGCACGTTCAATACCCGCACGGTGTCTGCCGACTCCGTGTCAGAGAACGGTTACCTCGACATCCTGCCCCAGACGGCCACGTCCAACTGGACCATGACGTTCCGTGTAGACAACACCTTGTCGGGCACATACGACATCTGCGCCATCATTCTGCCGCAGACGGTCTACAATGAGAACCTCACCAATCTGCGCCCGTGCAAGTTCAGGGCCGACATCAATTACGTCGATGAGGGCGGAAACGCCCGTTCGTTCAATTGCAACAACGTGCAGTTCATCACCGATCCCACCCGGGTAGACACCGTGGTGCTTGCCAAGGATTTCAAGTTCCCCACATGTAACTTCGATCAGGACAATATCAAGGTGAGCGTACAGCTTCGCTGTTCCATCCTCGCCCGTGAGACATCCATGTATTCCCGTGAGATGTACTTGGATTGTATCTACCTGCGTCCTTCAACCTCTAAAGCAGAATAACGATGAAAAAGCAAATATTTACAGGAGTCATGCTTGTTGCAACAATGTCTGCTATGGCTCAGCAAGACAGCATTGTCATCAGTGGTGTCGTGACCGACGCGGCCAGCGGTATGGCGGTGCCGGGTGTCAGGATTGAGGCTTATGGCAACAACCGTTTGACCGCCATGACCAACGGCAAGGGAGAATATACGATGCAGCTCCCCTCCTATGTGTCTTCGGTGACCATGATGGGTGTGGGCTATCAGGTTCAGCAGGTAGCCATCGGCCGCCACCACGACAAGGTAGATGGCCGCCTTTACAGCACGGCGTTCACCGATATCTATTCGCGCCAAACGGTAGCCACGGTCAGCAAGTCGGCCGTGGGCTTTGAAAACAATTCTGAGGAGAGCATCGACCCGCTTATCTCTCAACGCTTAGGCTCGGATATCCGGTCTGTGTCTCGCGGTGGTAACGAGGGTGTGGGCAACCTGATGTTTATCGATGGACTCAACTCTCTGCAGAGCAACGCCCAGCCTCTCGTGGTCATCGACGGCGTAATCACCGACATGCAGTATGACGGCATGATGTTGCACGACGGCTATTACAACAATATTCTTTCCAACTTCAATGTCAACGACATCGAGAAGGTTACCGTGCTCAAGAACGGTACGGCCATCTATGGTGCCAAGGGTGCCAACGGTGTGGTCTTGATCCAGACCAAGCGCAACAAGAGTATGGCCACCAAGATCGACGTGACCATCAACGGTCGCTACGAGCTTACCCCTCGCATGCCCAAGATGATGGATGCCGAAGACTACCGGCTTTATGCCACCGAGCTGCTCGGCAATCAGACTGCCGACGTGACGGGGCTGCGCTTTGTCAACACCGATCCCAATTATTATTATTACAACCAGTACCACAACAATACCGATTGGAAGAAGGAAGTCTATCGCAACAGTTTCTCCAGCAATTACGGCATCAACGTGCAGGGAGGCGATGAGGTGGCCAGCTACAACCTGTCTGTGGGCTATGGCATGGCTAACAGCACGTTGAAGAACCACGATTTCTCGCGCTTTAACATGCGTCTGAACACAGATATCAATATCTTTCAGGGATTGGACCTCCGGTTCGATGCCAGTTATAGTGATGTCAACCGCAACTTGCGCGACGACGGCATACCCGAGGATGTAACCGAGTCGACCATCACATCGCCCGGATTCCTCGGACTGATCAAGTCTCCGTTCCTCAGTCCATACGCCTACGATATTTTTGGAAACCTGAGCGGTTATCTCTCAGAGGCCGACGACTATCTCAATGAAGTCTATGGCTCCGATGTCTCATTGGCCAATCCCAACAGTATCTTGGAGTATGGAGAAGGCAAGAACCGCAACACCTTTGGCAACCGTCTCATCACGATGAGCTTCACTCCCAAGTACCAGTTCAACCGCCACTTGGTGCTTACGGAGCACTTTAACTTCACGTTGCTCAACACCAACGAGAATTATTACCTGCCGTTGTCGGGTGTTCCGGCGTTCAAGGTGAAGAACATGTCCAACAGTTATGTGAACAACTTGGCCGAAAGTCTTGCCGGTCGTCAAAACTCCATCCAGAGTGACACACGTCTCAGTTGGAACAATCGTTACGCTGCCCATTCCATCTCCGTGTTTGGCGGCGTGAGGTTCCTCACAAGCAATTACAAGTTGAATGTACAACGCGGCTACAACACAGGTAATGACAAGACGCCCAACATGAGCACGGCCTTGCAATACAAGACCACATCGGGTGTCGACGACAAGAGCAGGGATATCACATGGTATGCCAACGCCGACTACAACTATGCCGAGCGCTACTATCTCACGGCCGGACTCTCGGCCGAGACCTCCAGCCGTTTCGGCAAGGCAGCGTCGGGTCTGAAACTGTTCGACACGGTATGGGGCCTTTTCCCGAGCGTTCAGGGCGCATGGGTGCTGACCAACGAGAAATGGTTTCAGGGCGGCAACATCGTGAATTATCTCAAACTCCATGCCGGTTTCGATGTTACCGGTAACGACGATATCGATTTCACCGCCTCGCGAACCTATTTCGTGGCCAACAACATGTTGGGTGGAAACATCGACGGCAAGTCTATCGGCAACATCGGTAATGACAAGCTGAAGTGGGAATCTACCACACGCTTCACGGCCGGCCTGCTCGGAAACTTCCTGAACAACCGCCTCTCCGTGGGCTTCAACTTCTACAAGAGCCGCACCTCCGACCTGCTCACGTTCAGTCGTCTGGCATGGACGGGCGGCATCCGGCAGAACTGGAGCAACAGCGGCAAGCTCGAGAATACAGGCTTCACGGCCAACCTGTCACTGCGTGTGCTCAACCTGAGCGACTGGAAGTGGGAGCTGGGGGCCGGCGCGGGCCATTATTCCAACAAGCTCACCGCACTTGCCGACGGCGTGTCGGCTGTGGAAAACACCATCTATGGAGCGACCATCCTTTCGCAGATAGGGCAACCCGTGGGCATGTTCTACGGCTACCGCACCAACGGCGTGTTTGCCACGCAGAGCGATGCCGATGCCGCCGCACTCTATATCGTGGGCGACAATGGCGAGCGCAAGGCGTTTCGCGCGGGAGACATGCGATTTGTCGACGTGGATGGCAACCATGAGATCAACAAGCTCGACCGACAGATCATCGGCAATCCCAACCCCGATCTTTACGGCAACATCTCGTCATCGCTCACGTGGAAGCACTGGAACCTCAGCGCCATGTTCACCTACTCCTTGGGCAATGACATCTTCAACTACCAGCGGTCGATACTCGAGGGTGGCAGCTACTATTACAACCAAACCACGGCCATGAACCACCGCTGGTCTACCGAGGGTCAGGTCACCGACATACCTCGCGTGGAATATCTGGACCCGATGGGCAACAGCCGCTTCAGCGACAGATGGATAGAAGACGGCTCGTATCTCCGCCTCAAGTCGTTGACGCTGAGTTACTCGTTGCCGCTCAACCTCACCTACCTCAAAGGACTCACCGTTTGGGGCAGCGCCTACAACCTGTTCACGCTCACACACTATCTCGGCACCGACCCTGACAATGGTGCGTCGGGCAGTGTGCTCAGTCAAGGCATAGACCGTGGATTGCTCGGCAACAGCCGTAGTTTCTCCGTAGGCGTGAAGATCAACCTGTAAGCGTCGCGGCCGCACATCCGGCAATTCGAACAGACAAGTATGAAACGCGAACATCTGATTATCAATCAAAAATAAAATCGATATGAAACGAAATCAATATACGAGCATCTCGGGCAGGGCACAGGGCCTCGGTCTTCGATCGGTGATGAAGGCCTCGCTCGGACTGTTGCTCATGGGAACACTCGGCTCCTGCTCCGATTTGTTGGACACCGACTCGGAGTTGGTCGAATTTGTGGAAGACAATCGCCTGAACACCCCCGAAGACTCGGTGTACAGCGTGATGGGCATCATCTCCAAGATGCAGGTCATCGCCGACCGCACCCTGCTTCTCGGCGAGCTGCGTGGCGACCTTCTCGTGCCCACGGCCAACGCCGGCGCCGACCTGAAGGCCATCTCGTCACTGACCATCGGGGCAGACAACCCCTACAACAACATCAGCGACTATTACGCCATCATCAACAATTGCAACTATTTTCTCGCTACTGCCGACACCACGTTGAAGAAGCGCAATCGCAGCGTGTTCGAGCGAGAGTATGCCGCCGTGAAAGCTTATCGCGCGTGGACCTATTTCGAGGCGGCCAAGGTCTATGGCTCCATACCCTTGGTCACCACGCCCGTTCTCACCGAGAGTGAGGCGCGCGCGGCCATGAATCAGGCTCCTGTCGACATGAAGGCCCTCTGCGATTATTTCGTGAACGACCTCACGCCATACGTCGACACCGACCTGCCGGCCTACGGGGTGATCAACTCTCAGAACTCCAAGAAATTCTTCATTCCCGTGAGAGTGCTCTTGGGCGACCTCTGTCTTTGGGGCGGACGCTATCAGGAGGCGGCACAGTTCTATCACGACTATCTCACCAAGGTGGGCGAAGAGGTGACCACGGGGACCAACAGGGTGGCTTGGAACAGCCGGACGACCGATTTCAAGAGCGTGTCAAACGGTTATACCAATGCGGTCACCTCATCGGGAGGCAGTGAGGTCATCACCTATATCCCGATGGAGTCTACGGTCTTCGACGGGGTGAAAAGCAATTTGCCCGACTATTTCAACTCCATCAATGCCAACAATTATTACTTTCAGGTGGAGCCATCCAAGCGTATCAAGCAGTTGAGCGCGGCCGAAGACTATTGCATGGAATATGTGGCGAGCGACACCCGGCGTGATACCTTGTTCGCACCCAAGGATAACCTTTTGGAGTCTTATCAGGAGGGCGACCTTCGTCTCTATGCCAACTACCAGCACCAAGTGGTCAACCAGCAGGCTTATTCGCGCTATTCCTCCGACCGCCAGACCCTGCGCAAGCTGAATGCAGACGGCGTGACGCTCTATCGTGTGTCCGAGGTGTATCTGCATTTTGCCGAGGCCCTCAACCGTGCGGGCTATCCGCAGTCGGCCTTGGCAGTGCTCAAGTATGGCCTTTACCCCGAGATGATCACCACCCGCATAGACAGTGTGGAGCGCGACGCGGCCGGCAGTCTGCTCGATTTCTCGCAGACGGTGTTCACACGCAACAACACACAGGGCATACACAGCCGTGGGTGTGGCGACAGTCCGGCCAACAACCGATACGTATTGCCGCAGCCAGCCACCCGTTTGGAGAGCAGGGCCGACACCGTGGACTATCAGATTCCCTTGGTCGAAGACATGATTGTGCGTGAGCTGGCATTGGAGACAGCCTTCGAGGGCCGCCGATTCTACGACCTCATGCGTGTGGCCCTGCGTCGCAACGACCCCGCTTATCTTGCCAATCCCATCAGTATTCGCAACGGCGAGAGAGATGAAAATATTTACCAAAAATTGTCTAATACGGCCAATTGGTACCTACCCAAAGAATGACCGTTATCCTATCGTTTTGCGTTTGCTATCTAATCGTCTCGCGATTAGATAGCAAACGCGACGCGAATAGATAGTAATCGCAGCGCGAATAGATAGCTATCGCAAAACCATCTGATGCAGGCCTCCTGTGAACCATGTTCTCGGGACCTGAAAACGCCATTTCAACACCATAGAATTACAACCGATAATGAAGAGTAAAAAACTGATATTTAGCCTTTTATGCAGTGTGTCGATGCTCCCTTCGCATGCCCAGACCATCAACCTCACGGTAGACACCACCCGACTGCAGACCATCACCGGGTTTGGTGCCGCGGCGATGGGTGGGTTGATGGCCCCTGTGAGTGACACCAAAATAATTGACAAACTCTATGCTCCCGACTCCGAGGTGGGACTGAATATCATGCGCATGGAGGTGTCGCCCAACACCATCGGTGATGTCAAGGTGCCTTGGGACACTCCCTACGACTGGCACGGCTACCTGCCCGCGGTGAGGCAGGCCCGGAAATACGGGGCAATCATCTTTGCCGCACCGTGGAGCCCACCACCATCTTACAAGACCAACAACAGCGCGCAGGGACAACTGGACGATGGCACCGTGGGCAAGCTGCTGCGCTCCAAATACAGCAGCTTCTTCACTTGGCTCAACTCTTTCGTAAGGTACATGAGCAACAACGGCGCGCCGGTGGATGTGGTGTCGATACAAAACGAGCCCGACTGGAAGCCCGGGTACAGCGGATGCTTCTACACACCGCAAGAGCTCGACACCCTTGTGCGCGAATATGGCGACAGGTTTGACAAGTCGTCGGGCGTGAAACTCATGTCGGGCGAGGCGCTGGGATATACTCCCAACTACTACGAGCCGACGCTCAACGATCCCGCGGCCCGCCAATACATCGATATTCTCGGTGGACACTCATACGGCCACGAGCCTCTGAAATACATGAAATACACGGCAGCGATGGGTGCCAAATACGGCATTCCGGCATGGATGACCGAGCATATCGTTGACCCGCGCGCCGATCTCGACGGCGACAGCCAGAGCGACACCAAGACCATCGACCTGCCCACATGGCACGAGCAACTGCTCTTTGCCGAGGATGTGAACGAGACGCTGCTCGCCGGGGGATCGGCATACGTCTACTGGTACATGATCTCGCACTACAGTTTCATCGGCAACGGTGAGGCCACCCTGCAGCCGGGCAACGACTATGGCAAGGTGCTCGACCGTGGAAGAATCATGGGCCAGTTTGCCAAGCATCTTAAAGGCGCGACCATGCTCGACCGCAACAGCAGTGTGAACAAGGAGGCCAAGACCTTCCAATCGTCGGCATTCATCAAGGGCGACTCGATCATCGTCAATGCCATAGACACGCTCAACAAGGACCTGACGCTCAATCTCTACTTGCCCATGAACGTGGTGAGCGGCAAACGCATCACGTCTACCGAGGGAAATATTGGGGTGGAAGAGCCTGTGGCCATCGATTTTCCTACAAAAAAGTTTACCTTTGCCATACCGGCACGCAGTTTTTCTACGTTTATATTCAACATAGACCGGTCGGCGAACGGCATTGCCGACCTGACGAAAGCCTCACGGACGTCCGACGACGCATGGTATAACCTGCACGGACAGAGGGTGGAGTCGCCTGCAAACGGCATCTATATCCGTCAGGGCAAAAAAGTGATTGTCAGATGAACAGGCTGAGCGTCATATCCGTATTGTGGCTGATAGTCTGCGGGGTTCAGGCCAAGGTGGTGCCCTCAAGACTGTTTCAGGACGGCATGGTCTTGCAAAGGGGCACGCCCATACCCGTGTGGGGCACGGCCGCGGCAGGCGAGAGCTTTATGGTGGAGTTTGACAAGAGAATATATCGGGTCACGGCCGACAGCCTCGGCAAATGGCGCATGAACCTGCCCAAGATGAAGGCCGGCGGACCATACACCATGACCATTGCCGGGGAGAAGATACAAAACATTCTCATTGGTGATGTGTGGCTGTGCTCGGGGCAGTCGAACATGGACGTGACCATCGAGCGCGTCTCGCCGCTCTATCGAGAGTTGGTGCAGACTTATAGCAACGACCGCGTGAGATTGCTGCGCGTAGAGCAGGTGGCAACGGTGAAAGGACCGCAGGACGACTTCAAGACCTCGGGATGGAAAACGCTCAACCCGACCAACGGGTGGAAGTTCTCGGCCATCGGATATTTTTTGGGCAAGAGGCTGCAAGAGCATACCGGCGTGCCGCAGGGCATCATCTGCAACAGCTGGGGAGGCACGCCCATCGAGGCATGGGTGCCCGCCGACTCGCTCAAAGGGGAGTATGACCGATACCTCAACACCCTGAACCTGTACACCCCTGACTATGTGGAATGGCAGACCAAAGCCAACGGCGCGATGAGCAGACGCTGGCAGCAGGTGCTCGACGATGCCGACGACGGACTGCGCGAGGGCTGGTCGACAACCGGATATGACGATTCGCAATGGCCGGCGCACAACCAGTTCTCACGCGAATGGGCGCAAGTGAATGGCAGGGGAGTGGTAGGCTCGGTGTGGCTGCGGCAGCATGTCACCATCGACAAGGCCCATGCCGGCAAGGCGGCCACACTGTTGCTGGGCACACTCTATGATGCCGACTATACCTATGTGAACGGGCAACAGGTGGGCGTGACCTACTATCAGTATCCGCCGCGCCGATATGCCGTTCCCGCGGGATTGCTGCGCGAGGGCGACAACGTCATCGCCATCAGGTTTGTCAATAAGTCGGGTACCCCGGCTTTCACCCGTGGCAAGGAATATGCGCTGAGATTTGCCGACGACGACGCGCTTCAACTCTCGGAGCAATGGCGCGCACGCGTCGGGGCAGAGATGCCGCCCTGTCCGCAGCAGGCCTTGAGCATCCAGAATCTCGCCACAGTGATGCATGCCAGCATGCTGTCGCCGTTGGTGCCCTACGCCTTGGCCGGCGCGGTGTGGTATCAGGGAGAGTCGAACACGGGAAAGCCCGGGGAGTATCTCTCGATGCTGCGCAAGCTGAAAGGCAATTGGCGCAC
>DBQL01000006.1:37436-38561 GCA_002305235.1 Prevotella sp. UBA1395
GCCGCGCTGGCCGTTACCATTGATTTGGGGGAGTACAACGATATTCACCCGTTGCGCAAGCAGGAGGTGGCAGAGCGGGTGGCCGTGGCCTTGGACAAGCTATACTATGGCCGGAAGGCTGTGTTGTCGCCGGCTCCGGTGAGGGCTTATCGTGAGAACGGCAGGGTGACGGTGGAGTTTGACCAAGCNNCCGTCGCGGCGACCGTGTCGGGACACAAGGCTATCCTCAATGCCGAGACCGTGCCACACCCCGTGGAGGTGAGATACGCGTGGAAAGACAATCCCGACAAGGCCAATGTTTACAATCTGAGGGGCTTGCCCGCCACGCCCTTCCAAATCTCTTTAGACAACTAAGCAGACAAAAACTATACTCATGAACAGTCAGAAGCTAACAGTAACTGAGAAAATCGGATATTCCCTCGGCGATGCCGCGGCTAATCTTGTGTTTCAGATGATGCTGATGTTTCAGCTCATGTTTTACACCGATGTGTTCGGGCTGGAGGGTTTGGTGGCCGGCACCGTGCTGTTGATAGCCCGCGTGATCGATGCCTTCGTAGACCCGGCAGTGGGAATCCTGTCAGACAAGACCAACACCCGATGGGGAAAGTACAGGCCTTGGATACTGTGGTCGGTGCTGCCTTTCTGTGTGTTTTACGTATTGGCGTTTTGGAATCCCGGCATCGAGAACAAGTCGTTGGTGGCCATTTATGCCACGGTGAGCTACGTATTGCTCATGTCGAGCTATTCATTGATCAACACGCCATATTGTTCTTTGGGCGGGGTGATGACCAGCGAGATCGAAGACCGCACCTCGCTCAACACTTATCGGTTTATCGCTGTCACCGTGGGACAGATCATCGTACAGGGGGCTACGCTGCCCTTGGTCGACAAGTTGGGTGGTGATGACCGTCAGCAGGGATGGCTGTGGACAGTGGGAATCTTTGCCGTGGTGTCGTTTGTGTGTTTGATTACCACCTTCAGGATTACACGCGAGCGGGTCACCCCGCCCCCCATGCAGAACACAAGCCTGAAGGAAGACCTGCGTGAGACGATGTCGAACGCATCGTGGAAGTCGGTGGTGATGCTCACATTCTTCACGTTTATCATGTTGGCGATGTGGAGCTC
>DBQL01000006.1:38706-42067 GCA_002305235.1 Prevotella sp. UBA1395
TGTTTGCTCATGACGGCCATCTGCACGGCTTTGTTTTGGATTCCGTCCAAGACAGACGTGGCTTTCCTCTTTGTACTCAACATCTTAAGGAGTGTTGCCTACGCACCTACCATCCCATTGCTGTGGGCCATGATGGGCGACGTGGCCGATAATGTGGAGTATCTGAGCCACCGCAGGTCGACAGGGCTGTGTTTTTCGAGCATGACCTTCTCTCTGAAATTAGGCTCGGGCATTGGCGGCATTATGACAGGATTCATCCTTTCGGCCTTTGGGTATGTATCGGGAGACGTTCTCGTACAGAACGAAATGGCCGAGACGGGCATCAGACTCACCGCGAGCATCCTGCCCGCACTGGCTTTGGCGATTGGCGTATGGGCATTGGCCAAGAGCCCCATTACCAAGAACTATAACGAAAGAATGCAGTCTGAACTGTCGGGAAGGCGATGGATACAGACGCTGACCAATAGAAAACAATATCAGGAATCTAATCAAACGGTTACAAATAATGAAGAAAAGTATTCTCATGTTGTCGGTAGTTTGGAGTAGTCTCACCGCATCGGCACAGCAAGTCGGACTGAAAGATGTCTTGGGAAAATATTTCACGGTGGGCGTGGCATTGAGCACGCGGGTGACAAGCGATGGCGATGCTGCGGCCGATGCGTTGGTAGACCGTCACTTCAACTCTGTGGTGGCCGAGAATTGCTTCAAGGGCGAGGAGGTCACGCCGCAGGAAGGCGTATATCGGTTCAATGCGGCCGACAGCGTGGTGGCATACGCTCAGAAGCATCATTTGCAGCTCATCGGCCACTGTCTCGTATGGCATTCGCAGGCTCCGAAGTGGATGTTTACCCATGCCGACGGCACCACGGTGTCGAGAGATGAACTTATCCGGCGAATGCAGTCGCACATCCGGACGATGATGGGACGCTATAAGGGCAAGGTGTTTGGTTGGGATGTGGTCAACGAGGCATTCGAGGACAATGGCGAGTACCGCCGTTCACCATATTATAATATCATCGGTCCGGAGTTTATCGAGATTGCCTTTCGCACCGCGCAGGAAGCCGACCCCGGGGCAGAACTGTATTATAACGACTATTCCATGTCAAAACCGGGTAAGCGTGAGGCCGTATGCAAGCTCATCAGACATCTGAAAAAAGAAGGCATCAGGATCGACGCGGTGGGAATGCAGAGCCATAACGGAATGGATTTTCCCAATCTTGCCGACTACGAAGCAAGTATTGACAGTTTCGCCGCGCAAGGGGTGAAGGTGTGTTTCACGGAACTCGATATCAATGTCTTGCCCTCACCGCAGCAGTTTAGTGGCGCGGGAATTGAGCAGACGTTTGAGTTTCAGCAAAAGTATAACCCCTATTCCAAGGGACTTCCCGCCAAGGTGCAGCAACAGGTGGATGACCGTTGGATGGCGTTTTTTGAGATTTACA
Source organism: Prevotella sp. UBA1395 (assembly GCA_002305235.1). GTDB lineage: Bacteria > Bacteroidota > Bacteroidia > Bacteroidales > Bacteroidaceae > Prevotella. The sequence continues at coordinate 40,149 of DBQL01000006.1, forward strand.
GGCGTCATGCCTCCCAAATCTCGCGTGTAACATTATGGGGACTGACCGACAAAGACTCTTGGCTCAATGACTGGCCGATCAAGGGACGCACCAATTATGGATTGCTGTTTGATCGCAATGGTCAAGCCAAGCCGGTTATAAATAAAATTATAGACTTATTTAATTAAACTCTTAACCAATATGGAACATCCGAGATACTTATTTCCCGAGGATTTCATGGCAGACCCTTCTGCCAATGTGTTTAACGGCAAAGTGTACATTTATCCCTCTCATGATTGGGATAGCGGCGCGTCAGAAGATGATGATGGTGGCCATTTCGAGATGAAAGACTACCACGTGTTCTCCTTGGACGACATCGAAAACGGTGTGGTAACCGACCACGGATGCATACTCTCGCTCGAGCAGGTGCCGTGGGGCGGTAGGCAAATGTGGGACAATGACGTGGTGGAAAAGAACGGAAAATACTACCTTGTGTTTTCTTGCAAGGATAAGAACGATGTGTTTCATCTCGGGGTGGCTGTCGCCAACAGGCCGGAGGGACCTTTCGTTCCGCAGCCGGATCCTATCAGGGGCTCTTACAGTATTGACCCCTGCGCCTTCAAAGACGATGACGGGGCGGTGTATGTATATTTCGGAGGCATCTGGGGCGGACAACTGCAGTGGTATCGTAACAACAAGATGCTCAAGGCAGAACATCTTCCCGAGGGTAAGGAAGCGGCTTTGCCCGGTAGGGTGGCACGGCTTACCGATGACTGCCTGCAGTTTGCCGAAGACCCAAAGGCCGTGGTGATTCTCGACCAAAACGGCCAACCGCTGACGGCAGACGATCCCCATCGCTTCTTCGAGGCAAGCTGGATGCACAAGTATCAAGGTAAATATTATTTCTCATATTCCACCGGAGACACCCACATGCTGTGCTACGCGACGGGCGATAACCCTTATGGGCCGTTCACATACCAAGGTGTTGTGCTCGATCCCGTGGTGGGATGGACGACTCATCACTCCATCTTGGAGTTCAAGGGACACTGGTATCTGTTCTATCACGACTGCGTTCCCAGCAACGGAGTGACATGGCTTAGGTCCATGAAAGTGCAGGAATTGTTCTACGATGAAGAGGGCCACATCCTGAAAGTGGACAACAAATGATTTCAGAGGATTATTGTTACGTAAATTCATTCATGATAAATTTGCCGACAGAAACAGACACATCATGTTAAAATTTTTATGTAAATTTGCAAAGGTAGATATTTCAATGGAATGAAACGAATTCTATTTTTGCTGATAATTGCATTTACGATATGTGCAAAGCGCGTCGATGCCCAGTCCGGATACTTTTATAATTCGGACCGGGTATCGAGCAATCTGATTACAAATATCATCCAAGACAGGCAGGGATTGATATGGATTGCCAGTGATCGTGGACTGAATAAGTTTGACGGTTACAGGTTTACCGCATACCTTCACAATTCCAATGATCCGCGTTCGCTGCTCAGCAACGCGGTGTCATGCCTCTTTACCGACCGCGATGGCAACCTGTGGGTAGGCACGGGTAGGGGCTTGATGAAATATAATAGAGACTCTGACGATTTCGATGCCTATGCCGAACCCCATAATCCCCGCATCAGCAGCATGGCCCAATTGCCCAATGGCAAGCTGCTGATAGGCACGGCCGGCTTTGGGTTGTTCGAGATAGACGAGACCAATAAGAAATTGGTTCCGGTACATTCCTACGCCAGTCGGTCGCAGGATCATTACTATAGTCGCATCCATATAGATGCGCAGGGCAACTTTTGGAAAGGCGGTTCCGACAATGTATTGACCTATAAGAACCTCAAGACGGGTAAAATCGTGGAATACCGGACAGGCAGTGACAAGGTCGAGGCATTCATCAACTATGCCGGGGGCATCCTCATCGCCAC
>DBQL01000006.1:42086-43309 GCA_002305235.1 Prevotella sp. UBA1395
TCCTCACACGGAAACTACAAGGCATTGGCGGCCGACAAGTGGGGAAACATATATATCGGTACGCTCGGCGGAGGTCTTTTTATGGTGCCTAAGGGTAAGGACAAGGCCCGGCGGGTACCCAACCCGATCTCGTCTTTCGACCTGAACACCGCCAATGTGTACTCTTTGTTTGTTGATCGCACCAATAATTTATGGGTGGGATGCCAGAAAAAGGGCGTGCTGATGATACCCGACCACAAGGCAATATTCAGCAATTGGGACTTCGCCTCACAAGGATACCCCATCGGGTCGTCTGTATCGTCACTGTGTTTCGGAGACAATGGCACGGTGTGGACGGTGATACAGAACAACGGGGTCGTAGGATTCAACAACGAGGGTCGCATCATGTCTCATCCCCAAGCACCCGATCACGTATATGCCATCTATCGAGACTCGAAGAAAAGATATTGGGTAGGTGCCTCACAAGGACTCTTCAGCTATGATCCACATACCGGAAACTCGCGGTTGACAGTACCTTATAACAGTGATTTCATCAATCAAATCATCGAGGATGCCGACGGCAAACTATACTTTTCCACATTTGGAAAGGGGTTTGGCATGTACGATCCGGCCACGCAAGCGGTCAAGCATTATGACATGTATCAAACCAAAGACCCCAAGGGGTTTGTGTGCAACGACTGGGTTCATTGCATGCTGATGTCGCCCGATGGCATGCTTTGGCTTGGCACCTCGTCGGGATTGTCGGCGTTTAACACCCGTACAGAGAGCTTTAAGTATCTTCCGGACAACTTCCTGACAGGCAACTCCATCATTTCCCTCGCCCGAAACATCGACGGAAACATGGTTTTGGGTACCGAGCGCGGACTGTTCTTGCTGAATGTCCGTACCCGCAAGACCATCCCATTCCCCAATGCCGAGCCTATGCAGGGAGAGGCTTTCCGCAGCATAGTCATGGAGAACAATGGCGATTTCTGGTGTGCCACGTCTATGGGAATATGGGAATACCAGCGTCGCAACCGCAAGTTTGTGGGCTATGTGCATGGCAACGGCCTGTCGTCGCGCGAGTATGTGTCCAATACCGGGCTGCGAGGACCCGACGGTAGGATATATTTCGTCACCGGGCAGGGCCTGACGGTGTTCAAACCATCCGACCTTGACAACGCCAAATGGTCTCTTGGCGAGATCCATCTCACCAACTTCCTGCTCAACGGAGAGCCTGTCAG
>DBQL01000006.1:43320-48615 GCA_002305235.1 Prevotella sp. UBA1395
AAAGACGATAGCTTCGTGATGGAGTTTTCGTTGCTCAACTATAACAATCCCGACAACATCACATATTACTACCGTGTCAACGGGGCGGATAAGTGGCAACGCACAGGAGAGGGTATAAACAGCATCGCATTCAACCACCTTGAGCCGGGGTCTTACACCATAGAGGTGATGGCATCCGATTACGGCATGCAGTCACCCGTCAAGGTTTTCACGGTGGTCATCAAGTCGCCGTGGTACAGTTCCACCTTGGCTTGGCTGGTTTATCTGTTGCTTCTTGGTTTCCTTGTGTACTTGGGCATGGCCTATTACAACCGTCGCAAGACCCATCAGTTCGAGGAAGACAAGATGAAAACGTTGATCAATGCCACCCACGACATTCGTTCGCCCCTCACACTGATCATGGGTCCGCTCCATTCGCTGATGAAACGTGAGGTTATGGATGAGAAAGCCAAGGAAGAATTGAACATCATCGAGCGCAATGCCAATCGCATACTCACCTTGGTCAACCAGATTCTCGACCTCCGTAAGATGGACAAGAAACAGATGCACCTGCACTGTCAGGAGACCGACCTCGTGGAATTTATCGGTGGTGTGACCAAACTGTTTGAGTTCTCGGCATTCGAGCGCAACATGGAGTTTACCTACGAGCATCCTGACGGCAAGCTCATGGCATGGGTAGACCGTCAGCAATTCGACAAGGTGGCGAGCAATCTGCTGTCCAATGCTTTCAAATACACCTACGACGGAGGCTCCATCACACTGCGTCTCTCACAGGGGCATGATGACAGCGAGCAGGAACTGCTGAGGGATTATATCCAAATTGAGGTCATCGACAGTGGCGTAGGCATCAAGGATGGCAATCAGGAGAAGATCTTCGACCGCTTCTTCCAAGGCTTGGGAAAGGGCAGTACCCATGTCGAGGGCACGGGAATAGGGCTTAACCTCTGCAAGATGGTAGTCGCTATGCATCATGGAACAATCAGTGCGGCTAACCGCACAGATGCCCACGGTAGCAGATTCACGGTGCGAATACCCTTGGGCAAAGACCACTTTACGGAAGAGGAGCTTCGTCCCACGGAGGAGAATTGCATGCCCGAATCCAAGGGACGGAAGTCCTCCAGCAGTTACAGGATACTCGTTGTAGACGATGATCCGGAGATCAGGCAGTATATCTGTCGTGAACTGGGAGAGTATTACAAGTTTGAAAGCGCATCCAACGGCAAGGAAGCCTTGAAGATGTTGCTCACCAATCCTTTCGACTGTGTCATCACAGACGTGATGATGCCCGAGATGGATGGGTTCACCTTGCTGCGCATGATCAAGGCCAATACCAACATCAGCTATATCCCTGTCATCATGCTCACGTCCAAGAACGACGTTCAAAATCGCTTGGAGGGCATCAAGAAGGGTGCCGACGCCTATATCGCCAAGCCCTTCAGCCTCGAGGAAATCCACCTCACGATCAACAATCTCGTGAATAATGTGCTTCGCCTGAAAGGCAAGTTCTCCGGTGCCCAGCAGCAGAAAGACAAGGTTGTGGATATTCAGGTGGAGGGCAACGACGAGCAACTGATGGACCGCATCATGAAGAGCATCAACAAAAATCTCGACAATCCCGATTTCAATGTGGACATGCTGACCAAGGAAGTGGGCATCAGCCGTGCGCAGCTGCATCGCAAGCTCAAGGACATGACCGGCATACCCACATCCGAGTTCATCCGCAACATCCGGTTGGAACAGGCCGCCCGCCTGTTGAAAGAGCAGAAGCTCAACATCGCGCAGGTGGCTTTCGAGGTGGGATTTTCCAATCAGGCCCATTTCTCCACGGTGTTCAAGAAGCATTTCGGAGTCTCTCCCTCGGAGTTTATTCAGCGCAACGGCGAGAAGTAATCTGCCCTTTGGCAGAACGACCGCATTTCGGCGACGAGGACTATCTGCCGTATTCTTTGTCGCATCATCATATCCTACTGCCTCGGTTCAAGGCTCATCACGCCTTGAGACCGAGGCAGTCTGTTTTTCGGTTGGTACACATCGTGGTAACATTTGCTACCATTCGTACCGCGTTAGTGCCTTGTTATTTTCACTCTCGATCGATGTACACAACAAAACAGAAACGTTATGAAACAAATCGAAAAGGCCTTTCATCGCATAAAACCTATCTTTGCATCCAGTGATTAATACCTAATTATCAATAACTAAACCATTGAGTTTTATGAAAAGAACTTTATTACTCAGTTTGGGTTTGCTCAGTTTGACTTCCTTAGGCATACAGGCTCAGGTGCTGATGACCGAGGGTTTCAATGGGGCGCAGACCAAGACCGCCACGGATGTGGGCTATTATGAGTTCATCAACCAGTTGGACGGTGACAAATGGGAACTGACGACATCGACGCAGAGCGAAGGTGCCGGCTCGCTGCATTTCTACAACAGCGATGCCAACGAGGGCAGCACATGGCAACGCTCGGTGAAGTTCCGCAACATTCCCATCGAAGAAAACACGTCCTATCGTGTGAGTTATTCCATCAAAGGCAGCAAAACCTACAACTTAGACGGCACGACCGACCAGACCACCAAGGTGGACTGCAAGCTCATGCAGGGTATCGACGATTATGATATACCCTTTGCCACCGCCGCGGGAAGCACGTTCCGCTACAACGATACGGGCATCGACGACATGAGCTTCAAGAAGTTCACCCACCTCTTTTATTATAAGGATGCCGCCACGCAGGCCGCCTATTATCCCACAAGCAAGAGTGGCGAGCAGCCCGAGGATGTGAAAAACAAGTTCTTCCTCGCTTTGAGCGTGTACAATCCGGGCGACTTCTACCTTGACGACGTGGTGATAGAGAAGGCCTCCGTCCAAGGCATCACGTTCAATTATGACGTGATCCGCGTCAATTTCGGATATCCCACCAACTACAAGGACCTGCTCGCCGCAGCCGGAACCACCAAGATTGTCTACCCCGAGGGTACGTGCACGGTGAAGATGAACGGTGCCGAGGTGAATGTGCTCACTACCGAGCTGCACAATGATGGCTATCTGTACGTGTTCCTTGACGACCAGTATCCCGAGACCGGCACAGAGCAAATCTCGGTAAGTTTCAACAATCCTTCCGATGCCGCCTATCAGCTGTTGTACAGCGGCGACCTCGCTCCCGAGGGTCCGGTGTTCAATTTTGTAGATGAGCCGGGAACGTTAGACCAAAACATCACTGACATCTTCAGCTCGGCCTACGACCTTCCCGTCATCAAGACAGCCGATCCCGAGAAGGGCAGTTTCAACCTGCCGGTAGACCAGAAGGAGTTCAAGGTGGTCTTCAACAAGAAGGCCGATGCCTCCAAGGTGGTAGCCACGCTGGGCTCAGAGCCGCTCACCGTAAGTCCGAATACGGGCTATGCCACCGACTTCACGTTCACTCGCACCGGCACGGGCGACCTTTCTGCCGGCGAGCACGACTTGATTTTGACTAAGGTTTATCCCGAGGCCGTTCTCGACGAGAGCGTCTTCACTTCGGCCACACTCGAGCTGAGCTTCGGTCAGGTCAATGCTAATCCCAACGATACCGCCTACTTTGTGATGAAAGACAGCATCGCGCAGACCATCGCTTCGCTTGGCGAGGGCTTTGTTCCGATGGGTTGGACCATCTACAACGCAGCCAATGTCGTGGCNNNNGGCGACTTTACCGGCGCCATCTATTTCCGCACGGCAGCTGCCGACGACGGTGGCCGTGTGATCTATGGCGAGACCGACGGTTACAAGCTCTCCTTGGAGTCGGGCAAGAAGTACAAGTTGATGTATAACATCGCTGCATGGAAGGGCACTCCCTACGTGAAGTTTGAGCTTGTCGGTCCCGATGACAACGTGGTGCTGACCCGTGTCGATGCCGCCAAACCCAATATGAATGGTGCCAAGAATGCCATCACGGGTTCTGTGGCCATCGAAGAGAGTTTGCAGCCTGTCGCATCGGGCGACTACAAGCTCCGTTGGACTCCTGCTTCCGATGCCGATGGCAATCAGGGTGCATGGGTAGAGACCCTCTTGGGTAATGTAAAAGTGCAGTATCTTCCCAACGTCATGGGCGTTGAGGAGACCACCCAGCTCAAGAATGCGCTGGCCGCTGCCAAAGACGCTCTTGCCGCCAACTCCGGCGAGCGTTATGCCGGCACCGACTTCGATGCCCTTCAGGCTGCCGTGAACGAGATCGACGGCAAGACCTATACCGCTCCTTCGGTGTACAAGGCCGCTACCGCACGCCTCGCCAACGGCACGCTCGCGCTGAAGAACCATCGTCAGCTCTGCGACACCTACGACCCGTTGGTTGACGCAGCCAAGGCCGCTCGCGACATGCGTACGGGCACCAAGTTCCAAGCTCATGTGACCTATACCAACATCGAGGCATCCATTGCCAAGTATGACGGACAGGTGCTCACCGACAATGCCGAGCTTCAGGCTGCCATCACCGAACTGAAGACCACCACCGCCGCCGTGACCAACATTGGCACAGTGGTGCAGACACTCTCTGCCTCGACAGTATCGGGCCTTGCCGTGGCCACCAAGTTGGGCACCGCCACCGATGAGCTTACCGCTGCCGTGAACAACATGTTGACCGATGATGCCGACGTGAAGGCACAGGTAAAGGCCGCCATCAAGCAGGGACTCTATACCCAACTCAAGGATCCCAACAACACGCTCTTCGCCCAAAAGGTAGATGAGACGACGCTCGAGAACTATGTCGACACCTTCGACCTCTCTATCTTCGTCAACAATCCCGACCTCTATGTCACCGCCGCACAAGACGTGACCGGTGTGGTAAGCACCGAGAACACCCCGGGTTGGACCATCACTCCGGGTGAGGGCTGGACCGGAGGCTGGAGCTATCACTATCCTTGGGGTGCCAACCAAACCTATAAGTACGATGCCGCCACATGTCCGGTGGCCAACTCCATGATTGCCTCTTGGGGCTATAAGTACACCATCGAGCAGCAGATAACCGACCTTCCCGCCGGTACATATAATATCTATGCCAAGGCCGTGCTACGCGGCGGCGATTACAGCGATGCCTACTTCTACGTGACTACCTCTGCCAAGACCGACAGCGTACAGGCCATCATGGGTACGGCGAGCGTTGAACCGCAGTTGACCAACGGCTATTTCGTGGTTGTCAAAGACGTGGTAGTGACCGACGGACAGCTTGGTTTGCGCTTCACCCCGGGTTCCGACACCCGTTCGTTCTTCGACGGTGTGGTACTCGTTCTCAAGGGCGCGGCTCCCGGCTTCGACTATGCCACAGGCAT
>DBQL01000149.1 GCA_002305235.1 Prevotella sp. UBA1395
GACCCGGCGGCAACGGTCATATAAAAACTGTTGCGGGGAATGTATTTCCAGTCGGCCTTGCGCAGCACCGGCTCACCGTCAACAACATCGAAGACGCGCATGGTCGACGGGTCGTTGAGCACATAATTCTCATGATTCATCGCCAACTGGTCGTAAAACGGCAGCAAATTGTCTGAGGAACAGAAATAAACGCCTGTGAGAAGGTTGCCGCTCACGGTGGCCGACGACGATGTAAGCAGGTTGATGCGGTTGAGAGAAGGGTCTGAAGTGGTGCTGCGAATGATCATGGGCGTCTTGCCCGGAATCTCCGTCGAGGTGATTTCTGTCATGCGCGCCACACCCTTGCCATCGTCGCGGCGGTCTACATAATAGGCTTTCACGCCCGAAGACGCAAACGAAAACGGAAACTCGGCATAGAAACTTTGGTAGTAATCGGTACCCGACTGCAGCCGGGGAGAGAATCCAAAGTAATTGTCGGTGGCGGCATCGACAGCCTTGAAGAACCAATATTTGTAATTTTGGCCACCCGAACTCATGTATCCCATAGAGTCATACTTCTCCTTATACACCCCCGTGCCCGTGGCTTTGGTATCGCCATCGAGCCGCTCGTCGCTCAGATACACCGAGTATCCGCTCTGCTGTCCGTAGGCTTGGTATGACTTGCCGTTGTAACGCAACTGAAGATAATAGTTGCCCAAGATCTGAACAGAGGTCGTGCCCTGCGCACGGAGCTGGTAACCCGATGCCGATCGGGTGAAATAGATGACCGAGGCGGGATCGGAAACCACACGGTCGAAACCGTAATAAGTGCGGATGGCACCGGCATCGACCGTCGTAGACACCTTGTCTATCTTGCCCTTGTTGTCGTAAAGGGCGGCATAACGCTGCGTGGCAGTATTCTGTACACGGTAGTATCCTGATGGCAACGTGTTGAGCTGCGCGAATGTCGGAGACACGGTGAGCAGCGCCACAGCGAGAATTTTTATAAACCTTTTCATCATGTCAGATAACAATAACTCTGCCTGAACACTCGAGTCACGACGTTCAGGCAGAGTCAATATGGATGTGATATTATTCAATTACTCTGCGATACAAATGGAAACGCGGTTCTTGTCATTCTCTGCGAACGGCTGGATGTACGCACCCTTGCTGTCGGCAGTGATGCGACCCTCGGGAACATTGTACTTTGTACGGAGCATATTCACCACAGACTGTGCACGTTCTGCGGCCAAACGGTCGTTAATCGTGTTGTTACCGGTGCCGGCATCGGCATAACCCGTTACCGAAACCGTGGCCTTGGGATGCTGGTTGAGGTAGTCGGCGATATCCTGTACCTTTGATTCCTCGGTATCACGGATCTTTGCAGAGTTGATCAGGAAGAACACGTCACGACGCAAAGGCTCATCTTTCACCTCCTCGACAGGAGCGGCGGGAACGGGTTTCTCTACGATACGCTCCACGATGCGCTCCACGGGCTTGGCAGGTTCGATGGTACGCTCGGTGTAAGTCTTGCCCAAGGCAATCTTCACACCGGCCAAAGCGTTGAAATACCAGTCGGCATTGTGAGCCTTCTTGGAGTTGTAATGGTCGTTGAGCACATTGGCACTGGCCTCGATGCCCAATGAAACGCGATCGCTGACACGGAAGTCTACGCCGAGACCGGCACGACCGAAGGCACGCACTTTAGTACCATCCCAAAGATAATCCAAGTTTTGCTTGGATGCCGGGAACTCTTTGGCGACGATGGCTGCCGACGCGTCGGCCGCCTCGTCATTATTCCATGCCACGTTGGCACCACCTCCGATGAAGGCCGACACGCTCATCACACGCTTGGGGTTGTAGCCCGCAAAGGCGTTGCTCAGGTTGAAAACCAAGTCGAGAGCGGGAGCAACATAGTTGTATTTCCACTTATAGGTCTGGCTCAAATCCCATCCTCCGCGGCTCTGCCAGCCGTTCGCGCCAAGGCGAAGGGCAAACTGCGGGGTGAACTGATAACCAAGGCTCAACTGGGCATTGGGCGAAAGGAGATCCTTGAACTTCACTTCGCCGAGGGTATACTGACCACCAATCTGGCCCTGCACGTACCAGTGAGGATTGAAATCATACACGGTCTTGGCCTCAATGTCTTGGGCAGAAGCCGAAACGGCGCCCAACAGCATCAGAGCTGACAATATAATCTTATTGAATTTCATCTTGTTTCTGATTTAATCGTTTTATTCGTTTTTCCTGTTCCGACGTGAGAAGGAGATTATTCTCCTCTCACATAGAACTTACGTGCGGCAACCTTACCGGAGTAATCGACACAAGAGAATGAAATCTCATAAACCTTGCCGCTCTCCAAAGTGCCCAATGTGGCATTGCGAACCGTGCCATATACCACCTTATTCATATTGGTGCCGTTGTTGGCATTGGTCAATGCCGACTTCAGGGCAGCGTCACCATTCTGTGCGCTGGCTACCGTGGCGCCACTCACCTTCTCCTTCATGGCATCGGTAGTGTTATTCCAAACGTTGGTCACGGCAACCCACTTCTTATAAGCCGGAGCAAGCAACTCAGCGGTATAAGTAGTGATATTGATGATGGAACGCGAGGCAAGGGCATCGGCACCGTAAGGAACTTGGCTCAGCTGGAAGAATTCATTGTCTTTCTGGATGAACACCACGGGCTGCAAGCGCTCGTTGAAGCGATTGATGATACCGCTCAAACGGTTGGCGAAATTGTTGTACTTGTTGATGTAGCTGTTAGCCTTGTCAACGGCATTGTTAGCGATATTGGTGAAACGCTTGTTGAGCTGGTCTACGAAACGGTCCATCTGATCGACGGTGTAGGTCGTAACCTTGCCACCATCATGCACGAT
>DBQL01000124.1:0-1580 GCA_002305235.1 Prevotella sp. UBA1395
AGGCGGGCAGGGTCAGAACTTATCCTTGGTCTTGATGTCGTCAGTCCGGTGATGGTCTTTGGGGAATGGCAGGCCACCCCACGCCTTGACTTGTGTCCACGGCTGTGCCGGCTCGCTCCAGAACGGCGCGGAGGCAGGAAGCCCCAAGGGCATGAAGGCCAACGAGCACATATAGAGCGACCCGTTATTGGTGTACCAGTCGGCGATGTTGGGCTGTGAGCCGCAGAAGCCGATGGTGAGGAACCCTGCCTCGTTGTAATTGTTCTGATGGTCGAACATGCGGTGCATCACCTGCGTGAGTGCCGCCCTCACCTGGCCGTTGCTCAGGTCGGCGGGCAGTTTCTCATACCATGCCATCAGGGCGAGGGGCTGCATGGCCGCCAAGCGATAGGGTGTGGACCGACCGAACACGGGGAATGTGCCCTCGGGCGAGATGAAACGCTCGAGCACGATGGCGAATTTCTGGGCGCGCTTCAACTCTCGGTCCCAATATTTCTGATAGTCCAAGCGGGTGTTGGCCTTGGCATCGATCATGCAACGGAGGGTTTCCAAGTACATGGGATGGAACACATAACTGCTGTAATAGTCGAAAGCGAAGTTGGGACCATCGGCATACCATCCGTCGCCCACATACCACTCCTCCACCTTCCGACACGCGGTGTTGACCCGGAACTGGTCGTAATCGGCACCCACCTTGGCCAAGAAGCTCTCGATGGTCGAACTGAAGAGGAACCAGTTGGTATACGGCGGGTCTACGTGCCGCAACAGGGTGAACTCCTCGATGTATCTCTTCTTGGTCACCTCGTCGAGCGGAACCCACAGGGCATCATAGCCACGGATGAAGCTCTCGGCCACGTATGCGGCATCGACAAGGGCTTGTCCGTGCCCGCGCCATGCCAGATAGTCCGGACTTTGGGGATCTACGGCGTTTTTGTAAGCAGCCAACGCCCACGTGCGCAGTTGTCCGCGCTGACAGCCCTCGGCCGTATCATCGGCGGGGAGCGACAGCCACGGCGCGATGCCGGCCATGAGACGGCCGAAGCATTCCATATAGGTTACCTTCTTGGAGCGGCCGTCCCAATTGGGGCTTACCTCCACAAGCATGTTTTTTTGCAGTTCGCCCTTGGCCATGTTCTCCAGTACCGGGCGCGCCATCTGGTAAGCCAATTGGCACCAGTAGGCCCGGTCGTCGAGCTTTTTCTTGTCTTTCGCAGAGAGGCATACCGCCGGCATGAAGAGCGATAACGCGACAATCAGAGTTCTCAGAAAAGCAGATTTCATAATTGTTAGGTTTAGATAAATGTGTTGATTGCATTTGGCGGCATGGCGATCCATGCCCATAATATGCTACAAAGATACGATTTTTTTTGTGGGGGCAAACATAATATAACAAAAATTAAAACATATATAGCGGCACCTCGCCGCTCCCGTCCGCTCCCGAAGAGCCTGCCCAAGACCGCCAAGGCGATGGCGGCGACAGATGAGGAGCACGATAAGACCAAGGCGCGAATATATGATGAAAATATTTGACCCATGCCGCGATATGCCGGCCGTATTCTGAAAAACAAAATCTTCGGCTC
>DBQL01000124.1:1635-7144 GCA_002305235.1 Prevotella sp. UBA1395
AAGATAGTCATCGCGCGGCGAAAAGATAGCAATCGCACGACGATGACTATCTCTTCGCGAAAAGAAGTCGGTTTTTTGTCGGAAAAAGCAGATTTTTATCATTTTCTCGTCTCCGCGATTTTCTAAAACGAGAAAAACATGAAGCGCGATTTTTCAGATTTTTATTGACAAAAAGGGGCTTCCGCTGATGCCACACACAGGGCGCGAGGAGGCCGTGGAAACGGCACCAAGCCCTCACAAACAGAAAAAATTCGGCGTGAAAACCCGACACGATGCGCAGAAAAACCGTACCTTTGCATTATCGACAAAAGACTTTCGACAATGGAGAATCCTTATATCAAACAGTTTCCCGAACTGATGAACGGCAAGACCATCATGTACTGCCACGGGTTCGGGTCGGCAGCCTCATCGGGCACGGTGAAGCTCATCCGGCAGACCTTTCCCAACAGCAGGGTGGTGGCCTTCGACATCCCCGTGCACCCCGCAGAAGCCATCGCCTTTCTCAAGGAGAAGGTGGCACAAGAGAAACCCCACCTGATCATCGGCACATCGATGGGTGGCATGTACGCCGAGATGCTCTACGGCGTGGACCGTATCTGCGTGAACCCGGCCTTTGAGATGGGGCAGACAATGAAAGAACACGGCATGACGGGCAAGCAGGTGTGGCAAAACCCACGGCAAGACGGCGAGACGGAGTTCATGGTGACCAAGGCGCTCGTGAAGGAGTATCACGAGATGACAGAACAAAACTTCGTGCTGCTGGAGGCGATGAGCGCCGAGGAGCGTGCCGAGGAGCAACGACGGGTGTGGGGACTCTTTGGCGACGCCGACCCGGTGGTGCACACCTTCGACCTCTACCACAGCCACTACCCGCAGGCGGCACACTTTCATGGTGAGCACCGCATGGACGACCGGTCGTTCATGAACGGCGTGGTGCCGGTCATCAGGTGGATAGACGACCGGCAGGAGCGACGCGAGCGACAAATCGTCTACATCGATGCATCGACACTGCGCGACAGCTACGACAAGCCCAAGTCGAGCCTTGTCAAAGCCTTCCAGATGCTCATCGAGACCTATCAGGTGTATATCGTGATGCCCGCTCCGACCAACGACCATGCCGCCCTCGATGCCGACGCGCAATGGATAGAACGGTATCTATCAACCCCCGCACACGACCACGTGGTGTATACCAACCGGAAGGATCTGCTCTACGGCGACTACTTCATCGACGCCGCGCCCGATGACAACTTCATGGGCACAGCCCTCGAGTATGGGTCGGATGAGTTTAAGACGTGGGAAGAGGTGATGGTGTTCTTTGAGAGGTTGCGGCCTGTAAGCTGAACCATAGCGGCCTCTCCCCTAACCCCTCCCCGGAAGGGAGGGGAATGAACAGTCTCAAGAATGGGAGGAGGAATGGGATGAAAGGTAATAAAAGAAAATACTTGTCACAATCCTTATTCCAAGGAATGGAAAAAGATGATTTGGGAGCATGAAAACAGAGAGTGATGATGGGCAAGAATGAAAAGAAGGGGTATCAGACAGCGGCACCGGATAGATACCACATCTTGAAGGACCACGCACGACAAATGCGTAGAGAGATGACCGATGCCGAGCGACTGCTTTGGGAAACACTACGACACAACCCCTATCGATTGCGGTTTCGTCGGCAACATCCTATCGCAGACTTCATTGTCGACTTTGTGTGTTTAGACTATATGCTGGTCATTGAGGTCGACGGAGGATACCATTTCACACCTGAACAGATGAGTGATGATGCTGCACGAGCACAAATCCTGAACAACATGGGATTTTCCATCATGCGGTTCACCAATGAGGAGGTAATGTTCCAAGTTGATGATGTAACCCGAAAAATATACGACTACCTTCTCGAGCAGGCTGAGTAGCCCATACCCTCACACCTTAATCACATCTTTCGTCAATAATGCCCATACCATCAAAGAACATCAAAAACAGTCTGAAATATATACAAATCAGCCAAGAAAAACTATTAAAACCGTCAAGACTGACAAACCAAACACCCAAGGAAATAAACATCGTTATCTCCCTACTCACTCCTGTCGTGTCCCAACAACCGTTTAACCCTCATTCCACTCCCCTCCCTCCCGGGGAGGGGTTGGGGGTGAGGCAGCAACCACTCTCATTCTTTCTATGGAGGGGTTGGGGGTGAGGCCAAGTCTAATAGCGCGTTTTCGTCTCTGATTCTCTCCACATCTCAAACGCCTTCTTGCCCTCCTCGGGCAGCAGTGAGATGATGGGGCGGTGGCGGGCGGTGAGCGGACGGTCGATCTCCTGATAGATAAAGTCGTCGTCGAAACCTATCCCCGCGGCCGCCTTACGGTCGTTGGAGTAATAGATGGTGTCGATATGCGCCCAGTAAATGGCCCCGAGACACATCGGACACGGTTCGCACGAACAGTAAATCTCGCAGCCGGTGAGGTCGAACGAGCGCAGACGCGCACAGGCCGCACGTATGGCGTTCACCTCGGCATGGGCCGTGGGGTCATGGTCTATGGTCACACTGTTGGACGCTTCGGCGATGATTGCGCCATCCTTGGCGATGACGGCGCCAAACGGTCCGCCACCGGTCGTCACACTATTCTCACTCAGGGCAATGGCCCTGCGCATCAATTCTTCTTTGCTCATAGCTTCTGTTTTTATATCTTCCTTGCGGGGGCGTAGCACCACGATAGCATCATCGCAACGGCGCCGCAGCCTCTTTCCACGCCAAGAAACCAATTTGCAAAGGTAAACAAAATATCCTCCAAGGGCGATGGACAATACAACTTTTTGTCGGCGAAAACCCGATTTTAACCGTAAAAACACTAACTTTGCATCATGATGACAACGATCGAATACGGATTTAGCGACAGCCCGTTTGGTGAGATTATCGTGGCACGGACACCGCTCGGTATCTGCGACCTCCAGTTTTTGGAGCACAACAAGTTGGGAACCATCCACGAGCTGGCCGCACGGTGGGGTGTCTACACCCCCACGACACAGAGCGACCGCATGGCCAACAACGTGGAGCGCGTGATCTTCGAGGGGCTCGACCGCGAGCTGACACTCGACCTGCGTGGCACCGACTTCCAAAAACAGGTGTGGCACGAGGTGCAACGCATACCCTTCGGGCAGACGGCGAGCTATCAAGACATTGCCAACCGCATGGAAAAACCGTCGGCCGTGAGGGCCGTGGCATCGGCCGTGGCGCAAAACCCCATCGCCATGCTCATCCCATGCCATAGGGTGATACACAGCGATGGCACCACGGGAGAGTACCACTGGGGCAGGGAACTGAAGAAAAAACTCATCGAATGGGAGGCGGCCGAGGCGGCCAAGAGGTAACATCGGATGACAACCGTCGTGGCTTCATGAACTCGAACATCACTGCCGAAGAGCTTTTCGCGCGCATTACGGACATCAAGGACCGCAAGGTGACGCAGCCCTACATCGTCAACAAGATGATGCACGAGACATTGGTGCTCGTATGTGCCGAGGCACTCCGAGACACCCGATATGGATTTGGCGACCTCAACTCGCAGGTAGAGACGCTCATCCGACAACTCCATTTGCCCGCCGGCGAGGCCAATGCCCTCAGGCAGATGCGGCGCCACAGCAACCGAACGGCGGAGATCGCGCCCGAAGACCTGCACCATGACCTCATGGCACTGGCCACATTCGTCAGCCGGGTGTTTGCCACGAGAGTGCCCGACGACCTCGTCGCCACTCTGCCGCAAGACCGACAACAACACACCGGCACCATCAGGAGCAACACGCCCGACAAGCGATGTGTCGTCACGGCATGGGACAAGGATACCATCCGTGTCGTGGTGGACGAAGACGGGCAGCAAGGCGAGATGACCGTAAACTATACCCAAGACACGCAATACGCGCACATGGAATATCTCGCAGCCATCCTGCGCGAAGGCATGCAACTCAACCTGCTGGGGTGTGAGACGAGGGGAAACACCATCACGCCAAGGCTTATCATCGTGGAGCCCGACTGTCTGATGGATATTAGCGTGATTGCCAACTGCTTTGAGGACTACGGGCACCACCCATTGCTGTATGTCATCAAGCGCATGCAAGACAAACCTAACACCCCGGCTACGCTCCTCGGAAACTTTGCCGGCAGCGCACTCGACGATATCATCAACAACAAAAACTTCTCCACGGCACAGACATTGCGACACAATTTCAGGGAGAAGGCCATGGAATACAGCACCTGCACCGATTTCAACGCGCAAAAATTCAAGCAGGATGCCGCCACACAGGCGGCCAACCTGCAACAGATCGTGGGCGAGCTGCGACAAAATCATGACCTTTCACGCGCGATACTCGAGCCTTCGTTCGTATGCGAGAAATTGGGACTTCAGGGACGCGTGGACCTCATGACCACCGACCTCAGGCTGCTGGTGGAGCAGAAGTCGGGCCGAAACATCTTTCTCGAACGCAACATCACCAACAGACATGGGGCCAAAGTGGTGGAGAAACACTATGTGCAGCTGTTGCTCTACTATGGTATTCTGTATTACAACTTTCACGTCTCGAACGCCGACATCCGACTGCTCTACTCGAAATATCCCCTCCCCGACGGACTGATGAGCGTGGCAAACCTCATGAAACTGCTCTATGAGGCCATACGGTTCCGCAACGAGGCGGTGGCATTGGAATATGACATCGCGCGTGACGGAATGGAGAACATGCTCGAGAAATTCAACACCGGCGAACTGAACCGGGAGAAAAGGGATGACTACTTCTATAACACCTACCTGCGACCACAACTCGAAAGCTGTGTCAGGCCATTGCAAAACCTGCAACCTTTGGAGCGCGCTTACTTCTGCAGGATGATGCAATTTGCCATCCGGGAAAACCTCATGTCGAAGGTGGGAGTGGTCGAAGGCACCGGCAACAGCATGGCCGACCTGTGGAACATGCCCCTGACGGAGAAGCGCGAAACGGGAAATATCTACACCGGACTCACCATTATTAATATGGAGAAGAGTGACGAGACCGACGGATATAACGGTTTCGACCTCATCACCCTGTCTGTTCCCAATCAGGGCGAGGATTTCTTGCCCAACTTCAGGCAGGGTGATATGGTGTTCCTCTATGCCTATCCGCCTGACGAAGAACCCGACTTGCGCAAGGCTATGCTGTTCAAAGGCGGCATGGCCGACATTCGCACCGGGACTGTCACCGTAAAACTCAACGACGGACAACAGAATGCCGGCATCTTCGACCGACTGCCCTACTCCGACAATCAGTATTCGCCGGATGCGGCAACCGGTGCGCGTGGAAAGCTCGTGTGGTGCATAGAGCATGCCAATAGCGACGTGGGGGGCAGTGCATCCATACATTCCCTGTACGAATTGATTACCGCACCCGCAGACCGCAAGGCGCTGTTGCTGGGGCAACGCGAGCCGGAAAACGACCCGACGGTCACGCTGTCGAGGTCGTACGACACCCTGCTCGACCCGATGCTGCTGCG
>DBQL01000124.1:7199-8570 GCA_002305235.1 Prevotella sp. UBA1395
TATACCAACCGTGCCGTCGATGAGATTTGCGGCATGCTCGTGGAAGCCGGAATCGACTTTATAAGAATAGGTAACGAACTGAGTTGCGCAACGCCTTACAAGCCTTATCTCATCTCGCAAGCCATCGGTGAACGACCGAAACTCAGCGACATGAGACAGCGACTCACCGATGCCCGGGTGGTGGTGGCCACCACTTCGATGATCCAAGCAAGACCGTTTCTGTTTTCCTTGAAACACTTTTCAACCGCCATCGTCGACGAATGCTCGCAGATTCTCGAGCCGGGAATCATCGGACTGCTCGCCTCCCACAGACCCACGGCAGGACGAACAGACGGCGACCGTTGCAACATCGATAAGTTTATCCTCATCGGAGACTACAAGCAGTTGCCGGCTGTGGTACAGCAAAACGACGGCGACGCGGCCGTCACCGACCCGTTGCTGATGGATATCGGACTGAAAGACTGCAAGAGCAGCCTCTTCGAACGACTCTTCAGGCAGGAAAAAAAACATGGCCGCACCGCGTTTATCGGCACACTTCAGAGGCAGGGACGCATGCATCCGGAGATCGCCGACTTCCCCGCGAGGGAGTTTTACAGCGACGAACGGCTCATGCCCGTACCACTCAGCCACCAGTTGGAGACGACCGTCGGTTATCAAGAGCCGTCCGAAGATGCCACCGATGACCTGCTGAAGCAGCATCGACTGCTGTTCTTCGCCTCGCGGAAAAGCAATCAGCCGAGCGTCTCCGATAAGGTGAATGCTGACGAGGCGACACTCGTGGTCGACCTGTTACGCCGTATCCGCAGGTTCTATGGCACACGGTTCGACCCCGACAAGACCGTGGGTGTCATCGTGCCGTATAGAAATCAGATTGCCATGATACGTCGGGAGATAGACCGTCTCGGCATGCCCGAACTTGGAGAAGTGAGCATCGACACCGTAGAGAGGTATCAAGGCTCGCAGCGCGACGTGATCATCTACTCCTTTACCATACAGCATCGCTATCAGTTGGACTTCCTCACGGCCAACACTTTCGAAGAAAACGGACATGTCATAGACCGTAAACTCAACGTGGCTATGACACGGGCAAGATGCCAACTCATCCTCACCGGCAACCCGGAAGTGCTGAAACACTCGCCCGTCTTTATGAAATTGATGAAATATATCGATGAAAAACATGGGGCATTCATCGGGCAAAGAGAAAGATAAAACCCAAAAAATAATAAAAAAAAACGCATCCTTTCAACTTTTTTCATAACTTTGTCCGAGTGATCAAACCGAAGAATCGGAAAAACATCATATTGTACAACCTTTAAAAAGTAAAGAAAATGAAAAAGACAATCATGACATTATTTGTGGCAATGGTAGCCC
>DBQL01000156.1:0-140 GCA_002305235.1 Prevotella sp. UBA1395
CTTCCACCCTATTTTATCACCAGTGCGGAGAAGAAGACCGGACGCGACAAGGTGCTCGGATACATCGAGCAGGTGCTCCACGAACTTCAAGCAGAAAGCGAGGAATGATGAGTCCTTTTTTAGATGTACAAAACTTAACA
>DBQL01000156.1:269-1627 GCA_002305235.1 Prevotella sp. UBA1395
TTCGATCCCGACGAAAGCGTCATCGACGCGTGCTTCAACCACCAAGGAGACCCCGCCCGTGTGCTCAAGGCACGGCAGATCCTGACACAGCTTCACATCGACGACCTGAACCAGCCCATGAGAGAACTGAGTGGCGGACAGCAGAAGCGCGTGGCCTTGGCCAATGCCCTAATCACCGAGCCCGACTTCCTTATTTTGGACGAACCCACCAACCACCTCGACCTCGAGATGATCGAATGGCTCGAGGGTTATCTCTCGCGCGCTACCCTCACCCTGCTCATGGTGACCCACGACCGCTACTTTCTCGACCATGTCTGCAACCTCATCATTGAGCTTGACGACCGCCAGATCTATACCTACCGAGGCAACTACGCCTACTATTTAGACAAGCGGCAGGAACGGATAGACAACCGGCGGGCCGAGATACAACGGGCCAACAACCGCTATCGCACCGAGTTGGAATGGATGCGACGCATGCCTCAGGCCCGAGGGCATAAGGCCCGATACCGCGAAGAGGCCTTCTATGAATTGCAAGCCAAGGCACACCGGCGCATCGAGGAGCGGCAGATGCGCCTCAAGGCCGGCAACATCTATATCGGGTCGAAGATATTCGAGTGCCAATATGTATCCAAGAAATTTGCCGACTCGACGGGAAACGAGAAAATAATTCTTGAACAATTTTATTACAATTTCGCGCGCTTTGAGAAGATGGGCATCGTTGGAAACAACGGCACCGGGAAGTCGACTTTTGTCAAAATGCTCCTCGGCGAAGTTGCTCCCGACGAGGGACGCTTTGACATTGGCGACACCGTCAGATTCGGGTACTTCTCGCAAGAGGGCATGAAGTTCAACGAGAAAGACCGTGTCATCGATGCCATCACGGCCATTGCCGACTACATCGACCTCGGGGGCGGCCGCAAAATGACGGCATCGCAGTTTCTCAACTACTTCATGTTTGAGCCTGCCCAACAACACAACTACATCTATAAGCTCAGCGGTGGAGAGCGGCGCAAGCTGTATCTCTGCACCGTGCTCATGCGCAATCCCAACTTCTTGGTGCTCGACGAGCCGACTAACGACCTCGACATCCAAACCCTTCAGGTGCTGGAGGAATATCTGCAGGACTTCCCCGGCTGCGTCATCGTGGTGAGCCACGACCGCTATTTCATGGACAAGGTGGTAGACCACCTGCTGGTTTTCGAGGGCGAAGGGGCTATCAAGGATTTCCCCGGCAACTATACGCAGTTCCGGCAATGGAAGATGCTGAAGTCGGAAAACGACGATGCCAACGAGAAGACCCCCGAGAGGAGTGCCGGCAACAGTCCCAAGAAAGACTATCACAACGACACCCGCCGAAG
>DBQL01000156.1:1650-3393 GCA_002305235.1 Prevotella sp. UBA1395
CAAATAGAAGCCGAGCTATGCAGCGGCACGCTGCCCGTCGAACAACTTGTTGAACACAGCAAACGCTTGCCGTTGATTCAAGAGGAGTTAGACGAGAAGGGCATGCGATGGTTAGAACTGAGCGAACTGGAATAGCGCTCGCCCTTTCCCACCCGTAGGCTGATGGCACAACCCCATAGTTCGCGATGATATAGAACGACCCCTAAACCCCTCCATCATGAAGAGATGCCTATCGATGATCACCCTTGTCATGGTTGCCTCTCTGTCGTTTGCGGCAGAGGTATTCCCCGGCACGGTTCTCCTCGACCGCATCTTCAACTATGCCTCGACCATCGATACCGCCCATTTCCAAGGCTCCACATCCTACACCTATACCCGGTTCAAACTCAAGGTGGAGCGCAAGAATCCCACCCTGCTGCTCGTTCCCTCGGTCTATGCCATTGCCCATAGCGGGGAACGGGTGTATGTCGGCGAGACTTACAGTCGTGTGACACTCAACCGCGACTGCGAGTTCAAGTCGCAAACGCTGCTTAGACACACCACCGTGCCACGCCGACACCGCACGATGGAGGTATTGTTCAAATACCTCACTCCCAAGATTTATCACGAGACCGTGGTAGAGAATTTCCTGCTGTCGCCATTCCACCGCACCAACCGGAGATTCTATCGCTACCAAATGGGGTTCAGCGAAGACGGCACGGCACGCCTCACCTTTCTGCCCAAGCGCAAGAACACACAGCTGGTCACCGGCGACGCCATCGTGGACTGCGCCACGGGACGAATCATCCGCTGCTCGTTCTCGGGCGAATACGACATGGTGAACTTTTGGCTCACGCTGTACATGGGCCGGGCAGGCATCGAGTCGCTGGTACCGCAGAAATGTGAGTTGAAAACCCGCTTCCGATTCATCAACAGCAAGGTGACGGGCAGCCATGTGGCCTATTTCAACCTGCCGCAGACGCTCACAGACAGCATCACCGACGAGAACGACTATCAGAAGATGTGCGAGGTGCGTCCCGACACGCTCGACGACGACGAGCAAGCGGTGTACAACAAGATGTTCGCGAGGCAGCAGCACAACGATTCCATCCGTCGTGCCACCGCCAATGACATACCCAAAAGAAACTGGGTGAAGGATGTGATGTGGGACATGATCGGCGATAACGTGCTCAACAACGTGAATACCCATTTCGGACTCAACAACCAAGGCTATGTGCGCCTCAACCCGGTGCTCAACCCTCTCTACATGGGCTATGACCATCGGCGGGGATTTACCTATAAGTTTGATATACGCTCAAGCTACCAACTCGGTGCCAACAGTGAGCTGTCGGCACGATTCAGGGCCGGATACGCCTTCAGACAAAAACAAATCTACTACCGCATTCCGATGTACTACTATTTCAACAAGCGCAAGAACGGCTATCTGAAATTTGAGGCGGGCAACGGAAACCACATCCGAAACGGGTCGGTGAGAAAGGATATCGAGGAGAACCACCCCGACACCGTAGGCATGGGCCTGCCCAACTTCGACCTGCTCAACGAGTTCAGGCAGAGCGATTACAGGCTTGTCTTCAACTATAACTTTCACTCGCGCTTGGGGTTCCAATTGGGATTGCTCTACCAACGGCGTGAGGCCATACACCAAAAAGCCTTCGAGACGCTCGGATGGCAGTCGAAATACTGTTCGTTCTCGCCCGTGGTAGAGATACAGGTGAGACCGTGGGGATGGGAAGGACCCATATT
>DBQL01000156.1:3438-3738 GCA_002305235.1 Prevotella sp. UBA1395
TACACATGGAAAGACCGCAAGGCCTACTTTCTCGACTTTGAGAACTTCCGCGAAAACAACATTCCCGGAGGCTGGAACGACGACTGGAGCGGCGAGTTTGAACTGTTGCGCAGCGACACCTACAACCAATCGACCTATTATCTCCGCGCCAACGTGACATACGAAAGCCCTATGCTCATCATCAGCCGCATACCGTGGTTAGGCCATTACATGGAGATGGAGCGGGTATATGTCTCCATGCTCGATGCCAAGAACATACATCCATACATGGAGGTGGGCTACGGATTTACCACCCGACTC
>DBQL01000156.1:3877-4844 GCA_002305235.1 Prevotella sp. UBA1395
TTTCGTGACGCGATTAGATAGTAATTGTCGGAGCATTGAAATACGCATCGAAACGGGCTTGAACGGCATGTTGTCATGGCATGGACACAGACCACGAAAAACAACTTGTATTTACTGTTTCCATGCCTTTTGCAAGACATCTTGAACAAGTCATAGTGTGCCGGCCGGCGGCATCGTATGCCGCTCCTCGATGGCACGCCCACCATGACAATGCCCACACCGGAACATGGCGTTCGGATGTGGGCAGTGAGAGAGAAAAGGGCCAAGAAGATGCGGCCTGCTATTTTTTCCTGACGGTGAAAGTCTGCTTTTGAAGTCCCTTTTTATATACATTGGCAAAAATCAACGTGTAAGTCAGCTCCTCGCCCGACTTCATCGACTGCGTGATGTATGCAAACTCCTTTTGCGGAATCACATCCTTGAACAGCGGTCCGCCATAGTTGATGTGCACCAATCTCACCGTGGTGGTTAGCGGAGAAAACACGTAAGTATATACCGCCATGTAAGTCACGCGCTGCAGGTCAACCCATTTGGGACCGGCCTTGTCGAGAATATCGGTGACCCATATACGCTTGTTGTTGTAAGACGGCATCGTCTCATGGTTGGCGTTTTCTATCGTGCCGTCGGCGTTCACATAGAAAACGCTGTCGACTGCATATTTTTTGATGGGTGCGAGGGCAGCGTATTCTATGTCGCTCTCCGATTTCACCACCTTCTCCACAGGCTCTTCCGGGGCAGTGACCATACGGTCGGAGACCACGCTGAGAAGCGTGTACGTGCGGTCAGACCCGTCCATGGGCGGATTGGCGAGGATGGTTCGTTTCACCCTCAACTCATATTCGTGGCCACGCTCGTAGTTGAAATGCTCGACAGCCCCCATCGGCAGCGGGCGCCATTGTCCGTCTTCACCCTCTATCCTGACCAACATACATTCTACCGGGCAGAGCGCATCAGCACCTAACGCGTT
>DBQL01000088.1:0-8265 GCA_002305235.1 Prevotella sp. UBA1395
GTGGAAAGACTGCCGCTGGAACGGTCTAATTTTCTCAAGAAGGCCATACCCGATCGGCTTCCCGACGGGAAGAAAATGAACTTGGCGAATGCCATCGAATATACCCCTGAGCTGCGGGAGGCCGAGGCTTCCAACGACCCTAAGGAGCGCAACACCATCAAATATGCCAAGCAGCTGGAGGGTACGGTGCGGGGAACGGGCATCCATGCCTGCGGATTTATCATCTGTCGAGACCCCATCAGCGACTGGGTGCCGGTGGCAACGGCCGACGACCCCGATTTCCCGGAACTGAAATGTGCCGTGACACAATATGACGGTCATGTGATAGAAACGACCGGACTGATCAAGATGGACTTCCTCGGACTGAAGACTTTGTCAGAGTTGAAAGAGGCCTGTAAGGTCATCGAGCGCACCACGGGTGATGTCGTCGACATTGACCATATACCCATCGATGACGAGCTGACCTATCAGCTCTACCAAAAAGGACAGACCATCGGCACGTTCCAGTTTGAGTCGCCGGGCATGCAGAAGAACCTTCGGGAGCTGCATCCCACCGTTTTCGAGGACCTCATCGCCATGAATGCCCTCTACCGGCCGGGACCAATGGACTATATTCCCGATTTCATCAAGCGCAAGCATGATCCGTCGCTGGTGACATACGATATTCCGTGTATGGAGAAATATCTCAAAGACACCTACGGAATCACGGTCTATCAGGAGCAGGTGATGCTTCTCTCGCGTCAGTTGGCCAACTTCACCCGCGGCGAGAGCGACGCACTGCGTAAGGCGATGGGAAAGAAGAAGAAGAATATCGTAGACAAGATGAAGCCCAAATTTCTGAAACAGGGAGAGGCCAACGGCCACGACCCCAAGGTTTTGGAGAAGATTTGGTCTGACTGGGAGAAATTCGCCTCGTATGCCTTCAACAAGTCGCACGCCACCTGCTACTCGTGGGTAGCCTATCAGACGGCATATCTCAAGGCACACTACCCTGCCGAATACATGGCCGCCCTGATGACACGACGATTCTCGGATATTGGCGAGATTACCAAACTGATGGAGGAATGCAAGGCCATGAACATTCCCACGCTCGGTCCCGACGTGAACGAGAGCTATGTGGAGTTTGGCGTAAACAAAAAGGGTGAGATTCGCTTCGGACTGTCGGCCATCAAGGGCATGGGGTCTGCCGCGGCAGAAACGATCGTTAAGGAGCGACAGGAAAACGGCCTCTACAAAGATATTTACGACTTTGTGGAGCGTGTAAGTCTGCGTGATGTCAACAAGAAAGCATTGGAAAGCCTTGCCCTGAGCGGCGGCCTCGACTGCTTCGGGCTTATGCGTGAACAATATCTGGCCACCAACTCTAAGGGCGAGGTGTTCCTCGACAGTTTGGTACGCTTTGGCCAACAGTACCAGCTGGACAAGGCCGAGGCTGCCAACTCGCTGTTTGGCGGCATGGTGTCAGACATTGCCATTGCCACACCGATGGTACCCCACGCCGAGCCTTGGAGCAATATCGAGCGCCTCGGCAAAGAGAAAGAGCTGGTGGGTATATATCTTTCGGCCCACCCCTTGGACGACTATGCCTTCATTTTGGAAAACATGTGCAACACCACCTGTGCCGAGATGGGCAACCGCGACAACTATGAAAAACTGTCGGAGAGGCAGGAACTTACGTTTGGCGGGATAGTGACCAAGGTGAACTCACGATTCAACAAAACCGGCAAGCCGTTCGGCATCGTGACTATCGAAGACTTTGATGGGGCGGGAGAACTCATGCTCTTTGGCGAAGACTGGGGCAACTGGGGCAACCGTCTCACCGAGGGCAGCTCGGTGTTTGTCACGGCTACATGCACCAAGAAATTTGTCAACAGCGACAGGTACTATATGTTCATCAAGAGCATAGAGTATCTCCAGACCGTGAAGGAAGAGCGCGTGGAGCGATTCACCATCAACGTGAAGAGCAAAAACATTGATGATGCCGTGGCCAACGATATTCTCTCGATGGTCAACGAGGCTCCCGGCAAGACCGAGCTCTATTTCAATATCCACGACGAGGAGAACGGAACGAACATTCTCTTGCATGCGCGGTCGGGAGGCATAGAGGTCAGGAAGTCACTGGTACAATATATCAAGGAAACAGAAAACATGAGTTACAGCGTCAACTGATGCCGTGACAAGATATTCAAGAGATAAAAAGTATCAAGATATGCAGATAAAGATTGAATCATTAGAAAACATCCGTGAAGCAGCACGGGAGTTTACCAAACACATCGGCGACCATAGTGTCTTTGCCTTTTACGGCAAGATGGGTGCCGGCAAGACGACCTTCATCAAGGCCATCTGCGAAGAGCTGGGGGTGAAAGAAGTAATCACTTCGCCCACCTTTGCCATCGTCAATGAGTATCGCTCGGAAACAACCGATGAGCTGATCTATCATTTCGACTTCTACCGTATCAAGAAATTGGAAGAGGTCTACGACATGGGCTATGAGGATTACTTTTACAGTGGTGCCCTGTGCTTTTTGGAGTGGCCGGAGCTGATCGAGGATATCCTGCCGGGAGATGCCGTCAAGGTGAATATCACCGAGACAGAAGATGGCAGCAGGGTGGTTGAATTCTAACGAATTTGGCACAGTGTTTGTAAGAAATATAATAGTTGCGACAGATTGCATCAAATAATAATTATTTATAATAAGAACAACAATGGAAGTAGAAATCACAACCGCAAATTTCGAGAGTTATAAAAATGGCGAGCTGCCTTTGGTACTCGACTTGTGGGCAACATGGTGCGGTCCTTGCCGCATGGTAGGTCCCATCATGTCGGAACTGGCCAAGGAATACGACGGCAAACTGATTGTAGGCAAGTGCGACGTAGAGGAAAACGACGACATCGCGATGGAGTTTGGCGTGAGAAACATTCCCACCATTCTCTTCTTCAAGGGCGGTCAGCTGGTAGACAAGTTTGTTGGAGCCACCTCCAAGGACAAGTTCCAAGAGATGTTTGAAGCATTGCTGAAATAATTTTCAGCATACCTCATTTCTATCTTGAGGTAGAATATATAAGCATGAAAGAGCCTCATCCCGTATGGACGAGGCTCTTTTTTGATGGCAAGGCATGAGGTGAATTCGGCTACCGCCATGCCCTGTGGCATGAAAACAAGACGACTATCGCTTACGGGGAGTAAGTGTAACCAAGGGAATCAGCATCTCCTCCATCGATATGCCGCCGTGCTGAAAGGTGTCTTTGTAATAAGACACATAGTAATTGTAATTGTTGGGGTAGGCAAAGAAGCTGGCACCGGATGCAAACACATAATTCGTGCTGACATTGGGTGATGGCAATTGCGCCTTGCGGGGGTCCTTGATGACAAACACATCCTTGGCATTGTAGCTCAGGTTCTTGCCGAGCTTGTAGCGCAGGTTGGTGTTGGTGTTACGGTCGCCGATAATCTTGACGGGATCGGTAACGCGTACCGACCCGTGGTCTGTGGTGAGGATGACCCGATAATCGCTTTGCGCCAACCTGCGGAAAAGGTCAGACATGACCGAATGTCGGAACCAACTCAACGTGATACTGCGGTAGGCACTCTCGCTATTGGCCAGCTCACGCACCATCTTCGACTCGGTGCGGGCATGTGACAACATATCAATGAAGTTGACCACGACGACGTTGAGGTCATTGATCTTCAAATCATTATATTGTTGTAGGAAACGATCGCCGGCTGCCGAGTCATTGATCTTGTGATAACTGAACTTGTCATGTCTGCGGTAACGGTCTATCTGTGTACGAATGAGTGGGGCCTCGTTGAGATTTTTCCCCTCTTCCTCATCCTCGTCGACCCACAACTCCGGGAACATCTCGGCGATCTTATTGGGCATCAAGCCACTGAAAATAGCATTACGGGCATATTGCGTGGCCGTGGGGAGAATGCTCATATACATACTCTCATCAATATCAAACTGGTCGGCAATCTCTTGTGCCAGCACCTTCCACTGATCCCAACGGAAATTATCAATAACAATCAGAAAGACCTTTTCGCCCGCATTGATGGCCGGAAAGACCTTTTCCTTGAAAATGTCTGTGCTGAGCATGGGCGAATCAGGGGGTGTCTCGGCACCGTGACCTTGATGCGCGGAGAAGGCCCTCGACGCCGGCGAAGACGAAGAGTTGAATCTTGACATCCAGTCCATATAATTCTTCTTCACGTATTTGCCAAATCCAAGGTCGGCCTCTTCCTTTTGCATTTGAAGCATTTCGGTCATCTGACTGTCGGTGGAACTAAGCTCCAGCTCCCAATGCACCAAACGTTTGTAGACTTCCATCCAGTCTTTGCAATCTTGGCAATCGGCGATCTGCATGGCCAATTGCCGGTATTCCTGCTGGTAACCGCTCTGCGTTACCTCGGTGACAATCTCCCTACGGTGAATGTTCTTTTTCAACGTGAGCAGAATTTGACTTGGGTTTACAGGCTTGATGAGATAGTCGGCGATCTTGGAACCGATGGCCTGATCCATGATATTTTCCTCTTCACTCTTGGTCACCATCACCACAGGTGTCTGCGGTTGAATCTCCTTGATGCGCTGCAAGGTCTCCAGCCCGGTAAGTCCGGGCATCATCTCGTCAAGCATGATGAGGTCAAAGGTCTGCTGATGGCATTCCTCGATGGCGTCGGCCCCATTGCTCACCGTGGTCACTTCATATCCCTTCTTCTGAAGAAAGAGAATGTGGGCCTTGAGAAGTGCGATCTCATCATCGACCCATAGAATATATCCATTGCTCATAATTAGAATCCTTCTAAATCATAATACTCGTCCTCAAGATCGAAACTTTTCTTTTCAGGATCGGTCTTCTTGGGCGTATTGTCCTTGTTGGGAGTTGTTGTCGGTACAGGCATGGCAGACGTTGGCGAAGACGTCTTGGCATCTTTATCCGTTCCGGCACGTTTCGCCGCGGCCTTGGGAACCGCTGATGACCGGGCCGGCATCTCGTCCGCGTCTAAGATAACCTCTGCCCCATTGATGATTGTGGCACGCTCACGGACACCGGCAGGACTGACAGATGGTTTGGCTTGCGTTCCCGATGTGGGAGTAACCGTTGTGGCAGACGTGCCCGGAACAACCGGTTTTGATGATGTCGCGTTATCGGTCCGGCCGACCTCCTCAATGGGAATCACCGTAGTGCCTTGCTGAAGTACAGGTGTGACGGGCACGACGGTACCATTATTGCTTTCAGGTTCCACAGGCACGGTGGTGCTCACCGGCTGGGGTGGTGTAGCTGTCTCGGTAGGAATCAAAGTTCCGGCGGCTGTGTTTGGAACAACGGTTTGGCCTGTCTGCGATGTTGGCGTGGTAGTAACGCCTTGTGCCGGAGCAGCCGCTTGATTCTCAGGTATAGGCAACTGTACCTCGGGAATCGTTGTTCCAACAGGTACGGTTGATTCATCCGGCGATACAAACGTGTTGTTGAGGAAATTGTCGATCTCGCTCTCAGTGACAGGTTGCCCGGAAGACGTTTCCGGTTGACTCATCACCTCTGCCGGCTCGGTAAACAGATAGAACGTGGAAACCTTGAGTGGGGCAAAGTGTTT
This sequence comes from Prevotella sp. UBA1395, assembly GCA_002305235.1. Classification (GTDB taxonomy): domain Bacteria; phylum Bacteroidota; class Bacteroidia; order Bacteroidales; family Bacteroidaceae; genus Prevotella. Next base: position 5,591 of record DBQL01000088.1, read on the forward strand.
GTTATAGAACTGATTATATTCCTCGTAGCTGAAATTGGTTCCAAGAAGTGGAAGGTTATCCTCACTGATGATCACCGGACGGGCCTTGCCCATCAACCTGACCACATTCTCTTGTCTAAATAATTGATGGGCATATTGCAGGGCCTCATCGTAATTGCGGAATCCGGCAATTTTCATTCGGTTCACACCATCAGCCTCCTCTATGGCAATATCGAAATCGCGCACCATATAGCTCGTGAAATTATAGCGAGCCAACTCGAACAAGAGTTTGTTCTGATCTACGGAGTCGGGACGATAGACAAGCATGAACACGAAATTGGTGTTACGCTCGTTGCTCAAAGCGCGTGCTTGGAGTGAGTCGCTGTCGCTGAGCACCACACTTCTGCGTGCCCATACATTACCCAAATCGAATTTGCCACCACGCAAGCGGCGGCCCGCTTTGACACCATTCACTATCATGCCCGCCATCTCGGCCAATTTGCTTTGGGGAAACTTCTCGACAAGCGTCTTCATATCGGCAAGACAACCTTCCCCGTCGCCATTGTTCAGTTTGCTCAAACCACCAATAAACAAGAACTTGTCACGGTTGGCACCCAGCGGGAACCGGTTCTCCGAGATACTCGTGTTGGCACTCACCTCATCAAAATGATCTCGCTTGAACGCGTCGTAAGTAGAAGCATAGAGCGAGTCTTCGATATGAACGCCCTCACGGGCATTCTGTGTAAAATATGGGTCGGTGAGTATCTGTGTCCACTGGCTCTGCGGGAATTGGGCCTGCAACTTACCGATATAGCTCTCTGCCAACCGGCTCTCGCCAAGGCGTGAATACAACAAAAAGAGATGGTAATATGCCTCGTCCATCTTCTCGAAAGTGGGATACCGGCTCTCAAGACGCACCAACGCCTTCTTGCTGAGTGGCAGATTATCCAACTTATCCTTGAAAATGACACCACTATGATACAGCCCGTCCATGATAACCAGATTACTGGCTGTGACCTGATCATCAGTAAACGGAATCTGTGCCAAATAGTACTCTCGCTTATGTGGGTCGTTTTGTGCGCTGTCCATGCGCTGGGCCAAGGAGTCGGCAACGGCCTGTGCCCTTGTCACAGAATCAAGTTGGGCCTCGGTAAGATTTGCCGTCTCGTCTCCGCCACGCAGTCCGGCAACAACCGTTTGGTTGTTACGCTGCCAGTTATCCACATTCTCACGCTTTCCCCAAAGNNCTCTGTTGCTGAGCATTCACGGCCGGAGTGCGGGTATTGCGGTTTGCGCTGCCCACCGCCGAGTTTCTTTGCATCACCTGTTGCGCGTTTTCCTCGGCAATTTTATCTTTTTCCTCCTTTTCTTTTTTCCTCAGAGCCTCTATCACACGGTCAATGGCCGCATTGCGGTCGCTCTCCGACATCTTGGCCAATGCCTGAAGCGAGTCCTGCAGATGGACGGCCTCGGTGTAAGGCACCAATTCATCAAGCACTCTCGACCGACGTGACAATTGATCATAGTCTTTCCGATCTTTATCGAGCAAGCCGATGGCCTCACCATAGCAACGCTGCGCATCGCTATATTTCTCCTTGGTCCAATACAAATCGCCGAGTTTCAACAGCAATACCCCCTTCTCTATACCGCTCCTTGTCGCCTTCTGATTGCCTTTCTCGTAATTTGAAATGGCCTGAAGGGTATCACGTTGAGACAGAAATATATTTCCTATGGCATAATATACCTGATCCAAATAGTCCTTGTTCTTATCAGAGGCAGCCATTCGACGCAACCGGCTCACCATCTTCNNTCGTATGGCGGATTTAATCCAATGACCTTGCGATAGGCTTTGTATGCATTCTCGTCATGACCCAAAGCTTCCTCCAACTGACCCAAAAGGAAATATTCACGGGCTTTCTGCTTTTTACGCATCTCGTGTTTGATCACCTTTTTCAAATAGGGTATGGCCTTATCGTATTCGCCCGTATGGATATGATAGTCGGCCAAAGTATAGTCCCATTCCTTCTGTGCCCGCCAATGAATGGAGTCTCGTTGCATATTACGAATCACGTCCTCGGCATCATAAAGGAAATCGTTCTCGATGTAACTCTTGGCCAGCCACGCTCTTGCGCGACCATAAATGGCTGGCTGAGTCTCATAGAGTCGGCTCATATAACTAAAAGTGGAGATTGCTCCATCGAAATCACCCTGATGAAATTGTGATCGGCCCATAAGCATCCAAGCCTTCCACAGAAAAGGGTTATACTCTTTTCTACCCAGCCATTCGATGTCGCGCTCTGTCTTACGGCGACTCTTGTTCCATTCGGGCTTGCGCTTGATGCTGTGAAGTTTGATGGCTTTCTCTGCCTTTTCGATGGCCTTGTCAAAATTGGATTTGCCAAGAGTCATGCTCTTCTTGTTGCCCACGGTATAGAGTGGGATAAGCTCCGTGTAGTTGTCTTGATTGCCGTTTTCCTTTTCTAACGAGCCGTCGATATAGGCCAACGATCCATTGTAATAGGTATTGTACCGAGTATTAAACGACTGCCACCACCGAGATTTTGCAGTATTCTTCTCAGTGGAGCATCCAACGATGAGCAGCACACCGCATACCCATGCCGGAAAAACAATATATGGTTTAATTCTCAATGGTAATATAACCTGATTTTCGTATAATTATTGCCACAAAATCATCA
>DBQL01000088.1:8311-10033 GCA_002305235.1 Prevotella sp. UBA1395
TGAATGAACTCATCCTTGATACCATCGGGCATATTGATACCCCTCAGTATCAGGCTTCGGTTCCAAGCCTTCACCTCATCGGGACGTAATGTCTCCAGCACCTCGGCAAACTGCTCTGTCTCTTCTTCGGTATAGCCATCTGACGGACGCCCACGAAAGGCATCTAACTCCTCGTCCTCGAAATACTCTATCGGCTTGGTGGCGGCCTCCATCATACATTCCTGCTCACAGCTCGCACTCACCCCGTCGCAGCTCGCACAATCGCCCAAAGGAGCCTGAACAACATCCTCATCGCCATGACGTATATGGGAGATATATCCCAAGACCGCCGAGAACAAGCCGAGAAAAACAAGCGACAATATCAAATAATACATGAGATACTCTATTTATATAATTCAAACTATGGTCTTGCACCACAAATACATGAGTTTGACCCAACATAACTACTCCGACAACGTCTCTACCGTAAAGCCGGCAAGACGAAGGTCCTCCCAAAAATGGGGATAAGACTTCGACACCACCTCAGGGTTGTTGATGAGGATCTCACCAAACTTAATGGCCAACGGTGCGAACGCCATCGCCATGCGATGGTCTTCGTAGGTATCGATCGGACTGAAAGTAGGTTCACAACGCGTCCCGTCCCATAAAAGTTCTGAGTCGTTCTTGCTTCGAATGACATAGCCCACCTTTCTCAACTCTTTTTTTAAGGCCTCGATGCGGTCTGTTTCCTTGATTTTTAAACTGGCCAAGCCTGTAAAATGAAAAGGTATGTCGAGTGCGCAACAAGTCACGACGACCGTCTGCGCGAGGTCGGGACAATTGATAAAATCAAAGTCTATCCACTGCACACGACCCATGCGATGCGTGAGATGTACGGCAGAAGATTCATCTTTGCCCGACCGGCCAAAGGTGGTCTTGACACCCAGCAACGAGTAAATATACTTCACGATAGAGTCGCCTTGTTTCGACCCGTCAGCCAGTCCGACAAGTGACACGTCAGCATTACGACCTTCGTAGAGAGCCGCCATTTCATACCAGTAGCTCGACGCGCTCCAGTCGTTCTCCACAATGTATGGTGTTGGGGTGTAATGGCGAGGTCGAACAGTAATGGTATCGACGTCTGTCCAATCCACATCGGCACCATATTCCTTCATCAAAAACAGTGTCAGGTCGATATATGGTCGCGACACGATGTTCCCCGTAAGATGCAACTCAAGGCCGTTCCGCATCGAAGGACCAATCATGAGCAACGCTGAAATATACTGTGAACTGGTGTTTCCCGGTACGTCTAACCGTCCACCCAAGAGCTGTCGACCGCAAATGCGCAAAGGAGGATAGCCCTTTTCTTCAACGTAAGTAATGTCTGCCCCAAGGTTTTTCAACGCATCGACCAATATGCTGATGGGGCGATGCTTCATGCGGTCGGTGCCGGTGATGACATGTTCGCCCTCGAGCACAGAGAGATAAGCCGTCATAAACCTCATGGCAGTACCCGCAGCCTTGATGTCTATCACCTCCGGACGCCGGTCTAAGGCATCGACCACCACCTCGGTATCGTCACAGTCTGAGAGATTAGACGGTCTATCGTTACCTCCGGCCAAGGCATTAATGATCAGTGCCCTGTTACTGATGCTTTTAGAGGCAGGCAGAGTCACTGTGGCGCAGAGGTTTTGGGGTGATGTTATTTTATATGTCATGATTGCTGATTGCTGTTTCAATTTG
>DBQL01000088.1:10052-12583 GCA_002305235.1 Prevotella sp. UBA1395
ACCTGATTTTATCTGATCAGACGCGGGCGTTCATACATCTTACCTTGCTCATCCGATACAGCACGGGTGCTCTTGTTGGCTCCATTGAGTTTGGGTCCGGGAACGAGCGGACTGTAATAAAGCACATTACGAATACGTGCCTTTTGGTCAGGAGAAATATAAAAGCCTCTGCTGAACGAATAATCCATGATGTTGGCACTATAAAACATGTTACCGTCGCAGTCATAACGCTTCAACAGATCCCATGCCGACAGAGCCGAGGATGACTGTCCGGAGAGATATTCGGAAAGATAATTGTCATATTCTGAACGGTTATACGACGGAGTGTCCAAACAATAATCTGTATCGCCGCAAGAATCCACGGGGGCATACCAATCGGCCGACTGTGTGGAAGAGTTGTCTTCTGTGAACATGTGGAACAAGCCAAGATAATGCCCTAGTTCGTGTGCCATCGTCACTACGATATCCGCCGAAGTAAGATAGGTTGCCTGATGATTGCTTGCGGTATAGCGGTCTGACTGATAATATCCCCCCTCGGCTGTCTGTGCGACAAAAATGCTGTTAATAGATGAACACAGTGGATAGCCCAAGCGGTTTTTTGAGATATAGGTCTCGGTGGTCTCCTCCAATCCTTCAAGCTGATTGTTCCCCTTGATGGTATAGGGCATGTGCGAGATGCCAAGCACATAGCCCCCTTCGCCTTCCTTGAACGGATACATCATGATATTGATGTATTCATTCGGGTCCCATATATACTTCCGGTTATCCGATGAAACCATAAATGCATTCTCATCGATGGGATAAGCATCGGGATAGAACAGATATTCCACTCCCGGTGTTGAGAGTTTTTTGCCATTCTCGTCTTGCTCCGCCAACACAAACTTGACATGAACGTTGGAGCTTTCACCATAGATGCCACCTTGGTATAACTGGTTGACATACTCCAAAAGATTCTTTAGTCTCGAAGCCGGAATATACTGGGAAACATCATTCTTGTCTTGATAAAGCACATGAAAAATTACCGGCAACTGATAATCATACATACTGTCGATTGCTACCGTAGTGCCATCTTGATCCTGATCATTGCCAGATGCTTCCGTCACATTCGTCAATCCGTCATCGCCTCCGCAGGCCGAAAGCATCATGACCATGAAAAATGTAAAAATAGCAGATATTTTTTTCATATCGATATATTTTAATGACCGAGAGGCTTCCTTGTCCATATAAAATTTGCTTATTACGATTTTAACTCTTGATATTTCAACCGGTTGTCACTACCGGAATTCCTCCCGCAAAAATACAAAATATATGGCTAAAAGCACGGACTTCGTCCCCATTAATATCATTAAATATATGAAACAAATCAAAAAGTTGCTCCAAAATTTGGTCAATTCAAATTTAATGACTACTTTTGCACTCGCAAGATCGGGATTTGGCGCAGTTGGTAGCGCACACGTCTGGGGGGCGCGAGGTCGCTGGTTCGAGTCCAGTAATCCCGACTAAAAGCAAGAAAAGGGGTTGGTTTCCAACCCCTTTTCTTATGTATGTAGAGAGGGCCCACTCTGCGGGCTCAGTAGGAAAAAGTGGGCTCAATAGGAAAAAGGTGGGGATTAAGCATACAGTTTTGCTATTCTGAAGAGAAAGAATTTCTTATCTGCCACTCCTCTGATGTTTGCCCTAAACAGTTTGATTTTAGCATCAAGAGACCTCTGCAAAACTGTCTCAACAATTTGCTAACCTCAAAAATATTTCGTACCTTTATAGTATGAAACAGCAACTCTCCTCTCCCAGCTTTGCCGACCTGTTGGTCGGTCAGCGCAAGGTCAAGCAGACCTTCTTTTCTAAGATAGACAAAATTATCGACTGGAACCCAATCCGTGGTATTATCGAAATCGCCTACACCAAAGGAAACAAGGCAACCGGTCCCCGAGCTATGACAGTCTTGTGCTGTTCAAGACCGAACTCCTCCGTACTTGGTATGGACTTAGTGACGGTGAGGTTGAGGAGCAGGTGAACGACCGTTTGTCTTTCAGTCGCTTTGTCGGACTGGGATTGGAAGATGTTGCCCCTGACAGCACGACGGTGTGTCGTTTCCGTAACATTCTTGTAGAGGCAGACCCTTATGATATGGTTTTGAATGAAATCAACAGCCGTTTAGAGCAACAAGGTGTCATTGTCAAACGTGGGGCTATCGTCGATGCCAGCATTACCGACAGTCCTCGTCGTCCACGTGGTCGCAAGGAGTATGAGATTGTTGAGGACAGGAATGAAGAAACAGGCATGTTAGCATCCGAGAAATCCATGCTGAAGGAGAAGCTCAAGCCCAATGTGGACGGAGAGGCACACTGGGTCAAGAAAATGGGAAAGCTCCACTTTGGATACAAACGGCATTCGGTTACAGATGAAAACGGATTGGTTCTTGCAGAGGAGACCACCGCAGCCAATGAGAGTGACATCAAGCATTTGGAAACACCCCTGAAAAAAGCAAATCTTCCCGAAAAGGCTCTCGTATATGCTGATAAGGGTTATGA
>DBQL01000213.1:0-4145 GCA_002305235.1 Prevotella sp. UBA1395
AACAGCCTCTCGGCACGCAGCATCAGCTGCGGAGTGAACTCCTCATCTTCATGGAGAATGCCCGGCGTGAAGCGCAGCGAGCCAAGAATAGACCTCTTGAAGATATACCCGCATGCCGAGGCGCGCAGGTTGTTTTGGTGCATATAGGCCACGCCGGTGACCGGTCCGTCATACGAAAAAGGCACCTCGGGCTGTGTTTTTTGGGTCTCGTAAAACAATACCGTGTCGGGATTCTGATACCTCACGATGTCGAGACAGTGCTCGTAGGGTGCCCGGATGAGGTAATCGTCGCCATCGACAAACTGGATATACTGCCCTGTGGCACAGCGCAGCCCCATGTTTCTCGCCGCCGACAGCCCCTGATTGGGCTGCCTGATGTAGATGATCTCTTCTCGCAGCTCGGGCCATTCGTTGACCGGCGCCTCGTCGCTGCCGTCGTCTACCACGATGATCTCACGCTCATCCTTGGCCAGCGACAGTTCCAAGATGCTCTTCAGACATTCCTCCATCATCTCCACCGGGATGTTATACGTGGTGATGATGAAGCTGATCAATGGCTGCGATGGAATATTTTGTGGAGTTGACATAGCCTTTTCAGTCCTAAGAGGTGTAAGAGTTTGAGCTTGAAAGTGTTTCGATAGGGCAGCATGGGAAAGTATTTGGACGGTTTCCCTCCGGCCCTATACACATCCAATTGGATGTTGAGCACCTTGGCATAATATTCTGCGACAAGGTCGTCGAGTTCTTTTCGGTTCTTCCTGTTTTTCACAAATCCCATCACTTGCTTGAGCATTCGCGTGTGGGTATTGAGCAGGTCGTTGAGGTCTCGCGCCTTTGCCGTCTCGGTGATACCCTTGGGATTGTAACAGTAATAATACAGTCCGACATCGGTGGTGGCCATGACTCTGCAGTTTCGGATAATCTGTGGCAGTGCGGCGACATCCTCGAAGTTGCGCCGTTCGGCATATTTCACCTCGTCAAACACCTCTCGCCTGTAAATCTTGTTGCAGGCATAGCTGTGCTCATAGGCCTTTCCCTGAAGCCAGTACATCATGGGATGGGTGTATTCTTTCTTGGGAAAACGGAGCAGATGAATCTTCTTCGACCCGTAATGCTCGTATATCGGGTATTCGAGCAGGTCGTAATCGGGGTGTGTGGAAAGTATCTCAAACAGTGTCTTGAAGGTGTCTTCGGCAATATAATCGTCGCTGTCTACAAAGGTGACATACTGTCCTCGGGCTTTCTGCAGGCCCACATTGCGCGCCGCCCCCAATCCGCTGTTCTTCTTGAGGTGCACCACTTGAAAGCGGCGGTCGGCCTTGACGTATCGGTCGCATATCTCCGCGCTGCCGTCTCGGGAGGCATCATCGACAAGGATGCCCTGCCAGTCGCGGAACGACTGTGAGGCAATGCTGTCGAGACAACGTGCCAATGTTTTCTCGACTTGATAGACCGGGATAACAATACTTAATTTCATGTTGCAAAGATAATAAATGTTTTGCATTTACGTTAGCATTGAGATGGAAAAACAAGAAAAGGACGATTCCTATTCCCATATACTGAAATATACCGGGTTGTTCGGCGGCGTTCAGGGACTGAACATACTCGTAGGAGTTGTGCGCAACAAGTTGGTTGCCATGATTCTTGGTCCCGACGGCATGGGCCTGGCATCGCTTTTCAACTCGACCATCAAGTTGTTTTCCGACTCCACAAACTTAGGTATCTCGATGAGCGCGGTGAAAAACATCTCCGAGGCCATCGACGCGGGCCATGAGGCAAGGGTCTCCGAGGCGGTGAGGCTCATCCGGTCGTGGAGCCTTTTCACCGCCTTGCTGGGCATGCTGCTCTGCGTGGTGCTGAGTCCGCTGCTGAGCGAGTGGACATTCGCATGGGGAAACCACACCCTGCACTTTGTTTTTCTCTCGCCCGTAGTGGCCCTGACGGCCATCACGGGAGGCGAGACGGCCATCCTCAAGGGTGCCCGACAGCTTCGCAAACTGGCCATAGTGAGCGTGTACAGCATGCTCTTCGCACTGGTTTGCTCCGTTCCCATCTACTATTTTTTCGGTCAGTCGGGCATCGTGCCCTCCTTGGTGTTGGTGGCATTGGCACAGTGTGTCACCACCATAGCCTATTCCTACCGCCTCTACCGACCCTCGTTCTCGTTCTCGTCAGACTATATCCGGCGGGGCGAAGGCATGATACGCTTGGGCATCGCCTTCGTCTTGGCCGGCATCTTGGGCAGCGGAGCCGAGTTTGTGTTGCGCTCATACCTCAACCATACGGGCGAGCTATACACCGTGGGACTGTACAGTGCCGGCTATGTGATGACTATGACATACGCCGGCATGGTGTTCTCGGCGATGGAGACCGACTATTTTCCGCGCCTCTCGGGCATCAAGACGCTGGGTCACCGGCTCAACGAGACGGTCAATCACCAGATAGAAGTGTCGCTCCTGTTGGTCTCGCCGCTGCTCGCCTTCTTCATGGTGGCACAGCCCATACTGCTCCCACTGCTTTACAGCGGCAAGTTTATGCCCGTGATCGGCATGATGAAGGTTGCCGTGCTGGCCATGTATTTCCGTGCCTTGGCATTGCCGGTGGAGTATATCGCACTGTCGCGCGGCGACTCGCGCGGCTATCTTTTCTTGGAGACCGTGTACGATGTTGCCTTCGTGCTCTTGGTCATCGTGGGCTATGAGCATCGCGGACTCTTGGGCACCGGCATCGGACTGGCCGCCGCCGGCGTGGTGAACCTGCTGGCCGTGCTATGCTATGCCCGATGGAAATACGCCTATCGGCCCGGCGCGCCGGTCAGGCTCTACGCCCTGTTACAGCTGCCTTTGGGCGCGGCCACATGCCTGTCTACCTTTGTGTTGCACGGGGCGGCCTACTGGGTCGCGGGCCTTCTGCTGTCGTTGGCATCTCTCGCCGTCTCGATGAGCATACTGCGGTCGAAGACAAACCTGTGGAACGCGCTGAGAGAAAAGGCGGGACGGCGATTGCGCCGAATGGGGAAAGGAGGGTCAGGTGACTGATGTCGTGATGACCATACTCGTCGCTGTGTACAACACCGAGCAATTTCTCGACCGGTGTCTCGACTCGCTTTGCGGGCAGACGCTGCACGATATTCAGGTGGTATGTATCGATGATGCCTCGACCGACGGCTCGCCCGCCATCCTGCGGCGTTACCAAGCCGCCGACCCGCGTGTCGAGGTGGTGACCCTCACGACCAACCGCGGACAGGCCTTTGCCCGCAATCAGGGTTTGAAACGAGCGCGCGGACGGTATGTGGCCTATCTCGACAGTGACGACTGGATGGCCCCCGACTGCTTGGAACAGGCCTTGCGCGCTTTTGAAAGCCACCCCCGTGCGGGTTGCGTGTTGCTGCACACGGTGTACTGGGAAGACGAGACCCGTTGGCGGGAGTTTGCGATGGAGCCTTTCGAGTGTATCAGCGGGCACGAGGCTTTCGTCAGATCGCTCACGTGGAAGATACACGGTGTGTATGTGGTCAGGGCCGACATTCACCGCCGATTCCCCTACGACGAGAGCGCACACTCGTTCAGCGACGACAACACCACCCGACTGCACTACCTCGCCTCCGACGAGGTGTGCACCTGCGAGGGCACCTATTTCTACCGACAGCACGCCGCGTCGGTGTCTCATCGCACCGACCTGCGACGCTTTGACTATCTCGTTGCCAACCGCAGCATGAGCCGAAAGCTCAAAGAACTGGGCGTAAGCCGCGAGACGGCGGCCGTCTATGAGAACCACAGGTGGCTCAACGTGATAGACCTCTATATGATATTCTTCCGCCATCGGCATGCCATGTCGCCACACGACGCGGCACAGGCGTTGGGGCGGTTGCGTGAGGCGTGGCAGTCGATCGACGTGAGTCTGCTCGCGGGCAGCCTGCGCCGCAAGCCGGGTTACATGCCGTTGCGCGGGTCGTGGTTTCTCTTTCGCTTGCAAGAAGAACTGTATTTCTCGCTCCGAAAGATGCTCGGGCGGTAGGCCGTCGGCAGTGTTGAGGCATGCTCCGTATGGCGGCGACCGGTGGAGAGCCGCCTCGTTTTGTCAAGATAGTTCGCATTTTTTCGCATTTTCGCGATGCTCTTTTCAGGTCTCCCCAACCGGGTTTT